>CAKRKX010000029.1 GCA_934358675.1 uncultured Agathobacter sp.
CGTATTTCCACTCTGAAAATCCTTGTTATTCCTTGTGACAATATAATCCATTCCCTGTCTTGCAGCTACTTTTTCAACAACAGCATCCTCATAATCACGGATGGATGACGCAAGTGCATCTATGCAGTCCGCTTCTGTTACCTCCAAAATTCCAACCAGCGAATACAGTTTTCCCATAATCGTTTTCGCAGTATCCGCATCATGCAAATGCTTTCTGATCAGATAATAGATATCTGTCGCAGAGCTTGCAGTAATATACATTTCAATCGTATTGTTTGCAGCCATAAGAAAAATCTTTTCAGCGCTTTCATTCCACGGTTTGCTTGATGTTAATGCATCAATGATCACATTCGTATCGGCAAGAATTCTCATTTATCTGACACCAAGCCTTTCTTCTTTCGATGCATATAAATCTGCATCCTGCGGTAAAATGCCAAATAATGATTTTGCGGTATCTACCCGATCCTGATGCGGATTTGTCAATTTTGCAACTACCTTTCCGTTTTTCGTGATAAAAACATCTTCTGATACCGATAACATTAAATATTTTCCAAGATTATTCTTCAACTCAGTTGCTGTCACTGACATATTACCACTTCCTTTCTTTGTACTATTATTATATCAATATCGTACAATTTCATCAATCATTTTAGCTAAAAAAGGATGTCTTTCCAGACATCCTTTCCATCATCTTATGCTTTACACAGATCCTTCACGACCTCACCCGCGATAATGAGTCCCGCAACCGATGGCACGAACGCCACACTTCCCGGAATATCTCTTCTCTCGGTGCATTTGTGTGCAGCTCCCGGTGGACAGATACAGTTCGTTCTGCAACTGATCGACATATCCTCGAGCGGACGTGTCGGAATCTCCTCGGAGTACACAACTTTCAACTTGCGCACACCGCGCTTCTTGAGCTCGCGGCGCATAACCTTCGCAAGCGGACAAACCTTGGTCTTATAGATATCCGCCACCTTGAACTGGCTTCCGTCCAGCTTATTGCCGGCGCCCATGCTGCTGATGATCGGTACGTTCTTTTCCTTTGCTTTCATGACAAGAGAAATTTTTGCCGTCACGGTATCGACCGCATCAACGATATAGTCATATTCTTCGAACGGAAATTCATCCGCATTTTCCGGCAGGAAAAAACAATTGTGAATGTTGACCTTCGCATCCGGATTGATGTCCAGGATGCGCTCCTTCATCACTTCCGTCTTATACTTTCCGACCGTTTTTCTCGTTGCAATGATCTGACGATTGAGGTTTGTCAGACAGACCTTATCGTCATCAATCAGATCAAACTCACCGACACCGCTTCGCACCAGTGCCTCACATACATATCCGCCAACCCCGCCGATTCCGAATACGGCGACGCGCGAATTGGCTAATTTATCCATGGCTTCTTTGCCGAGAAGTAATTGTGTTCTTGAAAACTGATTCAGCATATTTTCCCCTTTATCTGATTTCATAGCAAAAGCAGCATCAACTGCTGCTTCTACTTTCTTACCTTATAAGTTATATCCTAGTACATTAGTATAATATACCGCACATACCGGGAAAAATCAAGAACTACTCGTACCGTTTCTGTAAATACTGCTCCAACACTTCCACCGTCTTATCCATGCCGAGCGTCGAACTGTTGATGCACAGATCATACATTCTTGAATCGCCCCACTTGCCATCACTGTGACGGTTATGATATGCTTTACGATTTCTGTCATGACGCGACATCTTTGCCTTTGCATCCTTCTCGGACAGTTCGTACACATCCATTGTGCGCGCGAGCTTCTTATCATAATCACCCAAAACGAAGATCGATGTCAGACAGTCATACTCCTTTAAGACTGTCTCCGAACATCTTCCGACAACCACAAACGAATCGCCTTTTTCGGCTTTCTTTTTAAGGAAATCGAACTGCATCTGTGCGATCGTCTCCTCCGGCGAGCTGCTGTGTCCTCTGACGGTACGGCGCGGCACAAAGCGATGCGCCTCGTCATACGGATGCAGATTGTCGGCATCCACCAGCTTCTCCTTCGCGATCATCTCGATCATGTTGCGGTCTAAAAATTCCAGCTGCATATACTCCGCGATGCGTCTTGCAATCTCATGTCCACCGCTTCCAAACTCACGACTTACAGAAACAATAATCTGCTTTTCTCCCATATCCCTCTCCTATACATAACGAAGCCAAATAGTTACCATCGAAATTACAAGTACAATGACTGTGGCAGGAATTGCCGATTTGCAATACTTGCCCCATCCGATCGGATGACCTTCCTTCGTTGCCACGGAAATTCCGACAACATTTGCGGATGCGCCGATCGGAGTCGCGCTTCCACCGATGTCCGTTCCCATGGAAAGCGTCCACGCGAGCATCGACAGATCCGCTCCGCTCGATGCTGCAAGAGTCTTGATGATCGGCACCATCGTTGCCGCAAACGGAATGTTATCCACAAAAGCGCTTGCCACAGCGGAAATCCACAGGATGATGGCAACCATGAGATACAGATTGCCTTTGCTCCATTTCTCAATGAGCTGCGCGATCAGATTTAAAATCTCGGTCTGCTCCAGTCCCCCGACAACAACGAACAGTCCGATAAAGAAAAGCAACGTCTTGTAATCCACGCTTTTGATAATGTGCATGCGGTTGCCGCTTGCCGTAAGGATCGTCAGGATTGCGATAAATACACCGATGAACGCAACCGTAAGTCCCGTATTTGCGTGTGTGACAAGAAGTACAACCGCACATGCGAAGATCACACAGCTGATCGCGAAATCACGCTTGCTCGGAACACCGTCCCACGGATCGATATTGACATCATGCTTCACAAAGCCTTCTACCGGCTGCTTCAATTCCTTGCGGAAGCAGAAGTAAAAGAAAATTACAACCACAATGAGCGAAAGTAAAGCGATCAGTCCCGTGTTCGTCACAAAATCAAAGAATGAATACTTTAATGCCGTACCGATAATAATGTTTGGCGGATCTCCGCACATCGTGGACGAACCTCCGAGATTCGCACAGAAGATCTCCGTCAGGATCATCGGCACCGGATTGAATCCGAGCAGCTTCGCGAGTTCCACCGTTACCGCCGCAAGGAACAGGATAACCGTAATACTGTCAATAAACATCGCAAGAAGTGCAGACATAACCATGAATGTAATGAAGATCGGGATCACCTGAAAATGCACCAGCTTGGCGATCGTAATACAAAGCCAATGGAAAAAGCCCGACTTCGCCATTCCCTCGACCATCACCATCATTCCTGCGATAAACAGGATCGTCGCCCAGTTGATACCGGCACTCTCCTCCTCGATCGCGCCCGCCTCATACCAGAATTTCAGTGAAAAGATACTCTTCACATTGAGTGTATCGACCACGGCTGTCATGCTGTGCATGCATACGCCGAATACGATCACAAGCACGGCAAGTGCACACCCGAGTGTCACCCATTGTCGTTCAATTTTCTCAGTAATGATCAACAGAAACATAACTACGAAGATCAATACCGATATAATCTGTGCTGCTAACATAGTAAAACTCCTTCTCTCCCCAACTTTTGTACTATTTATACATATTACCTTGTTTCAAGAGTTAGTGTCAAGTAAATATGCACAATCACTTTATTCGCTTTTTGTGAATATTATAAAATCATGCATAAAACAGGCATTTTACTGTGGTTTGTTACGTTTCAACATACAAATAAAGTGTGCGCTTGCCGCACACTTTTGCGCACGAGCGGTATGCTTAGCATAAACTTCTTCTCCGCGAGCTGCGCATCCCCGCGGAGCGTTTTGATTCATAGGAAGGAATTTCCTATGAATCAAAAAATTCCGGCTCGTATTTGCGAACCGGAATTTTAGTTTCTGTAATCTTTTACTAACTAAGCCTCGATCTGCTTATCAGATTTTACGTGATCAAACTCATCCAGGATTTCCTGACTTGGTGCAGGCGTAAGTAAACTTACCACAATGATGACGATGATACCGACTAAGAATGCCGGAAGCAGCTCATAGATTCCGAACACACCGCCCATCGGCTTCACTAAGTATTTCCAGATGAATACCATCGCACCGCCGGATACCATACCTGCCAGAGCGCCCTGGAAAGTCGTTCTTCTCCAGAACAGTGAGCAGATCACAAGAGGACCGAATGCCGCACCGAATCCTGCCCATGCAAAGGATACGATTCCGAATACCGAACTGTTCGGATCACGCGCGATGATCACACCGAGAACGGACACGACAACAACCGTGAGTCTTGCGGCGATCATGCTTACCTTTGGAGAAAGGTTCAGATGGAAGGTCTCCTGTAAAATATTCTGTGACACACTCGAAGATGCTGCCAGAAGCTGTGAATCTGCGGTGGACATCGTACTTGCAAGGATACCTGCAAGGATCAGACCTGCCATCAGTGCAGGGAAGATTCCGTGTTTGGAAAGCAGATCCGCAACCTTAACGATGATCGTCTCAGTCTGTGATCCTGAAAGAGATTCCACCAGTCCCTGAGAGCTCATCTCGCGGCCTACCACACCGATCATGACAGCAACTGCCATCGCGATCGTAACCCATACGGAAGCAACACGTCTTGAAATCTTCAGTTTCTGTTCATCCTCGATTGCCATAAAACGAAGAAGGATATGCGGCATACCGAAGTATCCGAGTCCCCATGCCAATGTGGACACGATCGTCAGCAGGCTGTATGGCTGTGAGCTTCCGGATGCTTCCACATAAGAAGATGTAAAAGAAAAATATCCCGGTAACTGACGCGCATTATCTACAACAACACCGATTCCGCCAACCGCAACGGTTGAGTAGATCAGTACGAAAAAGATTGCGATCGTCATGATGATGCTCTGGATAAAATCCGTTGTGGACGCTGCAAGGAATCCGCCGGCAGTCGTGTACGCCACGATAACAACAGCCGAAATCAGCATCGCTGCAATATAATTTGCCCCGAACAGCGATGAAAAAAGCTTACCGCATGCAGCAAATCCGCTGGCTGTGTACGGTACGAAAAAGATAATAATGATCACAGCCGCGATCAAAGATAAAATATTTTTCTTGTCACGATAACGGTTCGAGAAGAACTGTGGCAGTGTAAACGACTTGGTCGCGTGTGTGTAGCGACGCAGGCGTTTTGCCGTAAAAAGCCAGTTCAAATATGTTCCGATTGCAAGACCGATCGCGGTCCAGCCGACATCCGCAAGACCTGATAGATACGCCAGACCCGGAAGTCCCATGAGAAGATAACTTGACATATCGGATGCTTCTGCGCTCATTGCCGTCACAAGCGGACCGAGCTTACGTCCGCCGAGATAGAAATCGGAAGCGGACTCGTTAACCTTGGCATAATGGAAACCGACCAGAAGAACGATCAACAGATATGCAACGATCGTCACCAGAATACAGATGGATGATGTGCTTAACATAACAAAAATTCCTCCTAATGTATCGCAAGAATTCTCTTGCCAAATTCTACCGGGAATTATATCATAAGTATATACATATAAAAAGCGAATATTTCTCATGTTTATTATGATATTTTCGCATATGTAAAGAATTAACGCGCTAACGTGTGTTTGTTTACAGACGTTCGCTGCAAAAAAAATTCAAAACAAAACAGTGAGGATTTCAATATGGACAAAAACTTACAGAAATATATGGCGTTCGTGAAAACGGTGGAACTCGGCAGCTTTACGAAAGCCGCACAGCTTCTAAACTACTCTCAGTCCGGCATCAGCCGTATGATCAACGATCTGGAAAAAGAGTGGCATATCACGCTCCTTGAGCGAAATAAGACCGGCGTGAAACTGACGAGCGACGGCATGACGCTCCTACCGTATGCGTCCTCCGTCTGCAAGGAATTCGAAAAGCTGCAGATGCACGTTGATGAGCTGGTCGGACTCGAATCCGGCATCATCCGCATCGGCACTTTCTCGAGTGTGGCAACGCACTGGCTTCCGAACATCATCAAGGAATTCCAGAAAGATTATCCAGGCATCGACTACGAGCTTCTGCTCGGCGATTACTCCGAGATTGAGGAATGGATCAGCACCGGACGCATCGACTGCGGATTCTTACGCCTTCCGACGAATCCCAATTTCGAGATGATCGAACTGGAGGAGGATCGGCTTTTTGCCATATTGCCGGAAGGACACCGGCTTGCTTCCTATGATAAAGTTCCGATCGCTGCACTCTGCGACGAGCCGTTCATGCTCCTCGAGAAAGTCGGCGCCAAAGCCGAAGTATCGGAAATCTTTGAGCGCAATGGACTTGTCCCGAACGTGCATTTTACGACATGGGACGATTACGCGATCATGTCGATGGTGGAAAGCGGACTCGGCGTCAGCATCGTGCCGGAGCTCATCTTAAAAAAGACACCGTACCATATCGTACAGAAGGAGCTCGACGTCCCTGCTTACCGTAATATCGCACTCGCTCTGCGCGATAAAAAAAGTGCTTCCCTTGCGGTCAAGCGTTTTCTCGAGTATCTGCCTTATCGCTAAGAATATGCGTTTGCTTTTGCTGTATCGAGAATTCCAAAGGAATTTCCAATACTGCAAAATGAGGCATTCCATGCGTTCACAACTTCTGCTATAATGCAAAAGTAAGATTTATGAAATTTATATCAGGCAGCTGCTCATCAAATAAATCGTTTTTTATTACTTCATGGGACAGGCACCCGCCATACGATAAATTACGAAGGAGAAATTGTATGAAACCAAGTGTTAGTAATTCACCGCTCGATCCGAATTTTACGATCCGCTATCTGACGACCGATGATCTGGATCAGTACAATGCGCTGCTGCGCTACGCGTTCCAGATTACCGAGCAGGAGCTTCTTGAGACGGGCTGGCAGGACGATGAGATCAAGCAGTCCAAATTCCCGGTACTCGAGCGTGCCGATGTCATGGGATGCTTTGCAGGAGACGACCTCGTATCGCAGTTTGCGGCATATCCGCTGAAAATGAATATTTACGGCACCTCCTATCCGGTTGCTTTTGTCACCTCCGTCTGCACCTACCCGGAATTTACCGGACGCGGCATCATGAAGAAACTGATGTTTAAGAGTCTTTCTCATATGCGAGAAAAACATCAGCCTTTTGCCTTGTTGTATCCGTACTCGATTCCGCTGTACCGCAGGCTCGGCTGGGAGATCATCTCCAACAAGATTTCTTACACGGTCAAAACCAGACAGTTTCCGTCGAAAGCGACCGCACCGGGCTATGTCCGCCGTGTCGATTATGAAAATGCCGATTTTAAAAATCTGCACACGAGCTTTGCGAACATGACGCACGGCTGTCTGTTCCGCAATAGTCTCGCATGGGAGGAATACTGGCGCTGGGACGAGGATGACACGATGGTTGCCGTCTACTACAACCGCAAGTCCGCGCCGCAGGGCTATATGGTCTACCTGATCAAAGACAACATCATGCATATTAAGGAAATGATCTACCTGAACCGCGAGGCGCAGGAAGGTCTGTGGGAATACATTCACGCGCACGATTCGATGATTCATGAGATCCACGGAAACTCCTACTTCAACGAGCCGATCGCGTTCGAGATGGATGACGGCGATATCCGCGAGATGATCCGCCCGTACATTATGGGACGAATCGTGGATGTTGAACAGTTTTTTGAGCAGTATCACGGTGATCCCGATGAAAAAGACACCACGATCACATTCAAGATCAGCGACGAGCTTCTGCCTTGGAACGAGCGCACACTGACCGTCCGCTTCCATGCCGGGCACTGCACCGTCATCGACGAGCCGGGCGAGTACCGCGTGAAGATGTCCATCGCCACACTGACCACGCTTCTTCTCGGTTACAAGACCGCCGCCAAGCTACACCGCATGGGACGCATTGCCGGAAGTTCACTGGCGATCGATCGGTTGGATGATGTGTTGCTGCATGAATCGCCGTACATCTCTGATTACATCTAAAAAGCCAAAGAAAAAGTCCGGAGCCTCACACTCCGGACATTTCTTTGACTCACATGGAATCATAATATCTTTTCTTAGCTAAATCCATATTACTATGTTTTTACAAAAAATCAAACGCATTATTCTATTTTCAATTGTTTCTGAAGTTCCAGCACCGCATCCGCCGCAAGTACCTCCGGATCGCTTCCCACCTTCTCGCAGGTTGCGATCTGCTTTCCGTCCGCATCCCCGAACAATGCCCGAAGTCGTATATTTCCGTCCGCAAGGATCGTAGCATGCGCGCCGATCGGCATATGGCAGTCCCCACCGATCTGCTGTAAGAATGCACGCTCCGTCTGCGCGATCCGCTGTGCCTTCGCATCGGAAAAAGCGTTCACCATCGAAAGCAATTCCGTATCCTGACTGCGAAGCTCGATCGCGAGTGTTCCCTGTGCCGCCGCAGGAATCATCTCCTCCGTGGTAAGATACTGCGTGATCACGGATTCCATGTGAAGACGCTTGAGTCCCGCTGCTGCAAGCACGATTCCGTCCAGTTTCTGCTCCTGCATCTTCTTAAGGCGTGTGTCCACATTGCCGCGGATATCCACGATCGTAAGATCCGGGCGCAGAGCAAGAAGCTGACAGACACGTCGCTTGCTTCCCGTCCCGATCACGGCATGCTCCGGCAGATCAGAGAGAGACTCTGCCTCACGCAGGATCAGTACGTCTCTCGGGTCCTCCCTCTCCCACGCATCCGCAAAGCATAAGCCCTCCGGGATCTCACCCGGCATATCTTTCATGCTGTGTACGGCAAGCTGAATCTCACCATCTAATAATTCCCGCTCGATCTCCTTGACAAAAAGCCCCTTATCTCCGATTGCGGAAAGGGACTTATTCTGAATCTTATCGCCTTTGGTCTTGATGATCTTGAGCGTAAATGTATGTTCCGGGTAACGCTCCTGTAGTCTTTCCTGAACGTATTCCGCCTGAACAAGCGCCAGTTTGGAACCGCGGGTTCCTATTACAAATTGCATATATCTTTTCCACCTCTAATGTCCAAAAGGACTTCTACATCAACATTCACAGTAAGTTGCTGTTGCATCCGCTTCAACAACTGGCTAATTTTCTTCAATCTGAAAGAGTTGCCGAACAACCTTCTGATACTCTTCCTGCTGCTCCTTCGATTCCACCTGTTTCATCTCAAGGATCGGCTCGCGAAGCAGACGGCGAAGCGATGCCTTTAAAATCTTTTTGACGATTTTCTGCTCTCTTGCTGACAGATCCAGCTTCCGGTTCAGATACTCATAACTGTCCGATACGATCTCATCGCATTTCTGCTGCAGCGACTCGATCGTTGCATCCACGCCGGTCAAATTCAGCCATTCCTTCGTCTCCGAAAGTGCCTCATCGATCATGGACTGCCCCTGCTGCACCAACGCTTCCCGCTCCTTATAATTATGCTCCACAATGCGGTCTAATGCGTCCAGATTCAAAAGAAGCGCCCGCTCTCCAATCGCCGGATCAATGTCACGCGGTGAAGCAAGATCAAGGAAAGCCACCGGTCGGTCGATCTGCACACAGTCCGCTTTCACGACAAGGTGTGGGGACGCAGTTGCCGACACAACGATGTCACAATCCTTCATCTTCTCATATCGTGTCTCATAAAGCACGATCTCAACGCCCGGAAATTCATTTAGAAGTTCCTTTGCATGCGAAAACGTCCGGCTGCACACCGTCACTGCCGCAATCTCATACTCATAGAGATAGCGCAAGGCAAGCACTGCTGTCTTGCCGCTTCCGATCACAAGCGCCTTTTTCCCGGCGATACCAAACGCGTCCTTAAGCTGCTGGATGCCGACATAACTGACGGAAAGCGGCTTCTCGCTGATCTTCAGTTCGGTCTTCATCTTCTTGGCGCAGGTGACTGCCTCACGCACCACCTTGTTGAGTTCCTTGCCGGTATGCCCCAATGTCTGCGCCAGTTCAAACGCATCCTTCACCTGCCCTAAGATCTGATCCTCGCCGAGCACCATGGACTCCAGTCCCGCCGCCACGCGAAAGAGATAGCCCAAAGCCTCATCCCCGCTCCGGCAGTCCAGATACGGTGCAAGATCCGTTTTCGGAAAACTTTCCAGATATAATGTCTTGATCACGTCCGCATCATCCGCCCAGAAAAAGACCTCGCTGCGGTTGCAGGTGGAGAGTACCATGCACTGCTCAACGCCACGATCCGATGCATTCTGCATAAAATCGATCTTCTGATTGTCCGTAAATGATACTTTGTCGCGGACATCCTGATTCGCATTTTTATAGTTGATTCCTATGTATCCAAATTCCATTTTTCCCTAGTGTAACGATTTATTCTTAATCTTTTTTTCAGCTTCCCTGATTCACACAACCGCATAAATAACATTGTGCAAACCCATCTCATATTACCAATTTGCTATGCAAAGTATTCTCTCATCACTTCGATCGTGCGCTCTAAGTCCTCCTCAGAATGCGCATCCGACAGAAACATCGCCTCAAACTGCGACGGTGCCACATAGATGCCGCGGTCGAGCAGAAAGCCGAAGTAATCCGCATACTGCTTCGTGTCGGCGTGGGTTGCCGTCTCATAATCCGTGACCGCATCGCCCGTAAAGAAAATACTCATCAGCGAACCGATCTGGTTGACGCTCACGCGGTCCCCTGCAACTTTGCGAACCGCATCTGCCAGCTTTCCGGCACGCGCCTCGAGCCGGTCGTAGATGCCGGTATCTTCCTGCAAAATGCGAAGTGTCGCAAGTCCCGCCGCTGTGGCGATTGGGTTGCCGGAAAGCGTTCCCGCCTGATAGACCGGGCCGTCCGGCGAAACCATGCGCATGATGTCCTCACGTCCGCCGTATGCACCGACCGGCATGCCTCCGCCGATGATCTTGCCGAAAGTGGTCAGATCAGGTGTCACATGAAAATACTGCTGCGCTCCGCCCAACGCCAGACGAAATCCCGTAATGACTTCATCGAAAATAAGCAACGCGCCGTACTGATTCGTGATTTCGCGCAGGAATGTAAGGAAACCGTCCTGAGGAAGTACCACGCCCATATTTGCAGCCACCGGCTCCACGATAATCGCCGCGATCGAGTCCGGATTTGCCTCAAAAAGCGCCTGCACACTTTCTTTATTATTGTATTCCGCAACCAGCGTGTTCTTCGTATAATCCGCCGGAACACCTGCGCTGTCCGGAACTGATGTTGTCAGCGCCGCCGATCCCGCTTTTACCAATAGTCCGTCGGAATGTCCGTGATAACAGCCACGAAACTTAATGATCTTGTCTCTTCTTGTGTAGCCTCTCGCCACACGGATGGCACTCATCGTTGCCTCGGTTCCCGAGCTTACAAGGCGGCTGACTTCCATGGACGGAACAAGTTTCGCCAGAAGCTCCGCCATCTCCACCTCGCGCTCCGTCGGGGCGCCGTAGGTCAGACCCTCGTCACAGGCTTTTTTCACATCGGCTACCACACGCGGATCGGCGTGTCCTAAGATGCCCGGTCCCCAGGAACATACATAATCGATCATCTCGTTGCCGTCCACATCCGTGATGTGCGCGCCTTTTGCGCTCTGTATAAAACGCGGTGTGCGTCCCACTGCCTGATACGCACGGACCGGACTGTTGACACCGCCCGGCAGGCGTTTTACAGCTCGGTCATATAAAGTCTTTGAATTTGTGTCTGACATCTTTTATTCCTCCTCGCGAATCCAGCGTGCCACGTCAAGCGCATGATAGGTAATGATCATTTTTGCTCCCGCACGCTTCATTCCGATCATATTTTCCATAACGATCTTCTTCTCATCAATCCAGCCGTTTGCTGCGGCAGCCTTGACCATCGCGTACTCGCCGCTGACGTTGTACGCAACGATCGGCACATTGTAATTCTCATGAATGGCACGGATGATATCCATATACGCCATCGCCGGTTTTGCGATGATCAGATCCGCGCCCTCCGCAATGTCTTCTTCCACCTCGCGCAGCGCTTCCTGTCCGTTCGCCGGGTCCATCTGGTAGGTCTTACGGTCACCGAATCCCGGTGCGGAATGTGCCGCGTCGCGGAACGGTCCGTAGTAACCGGACGCGAATTTCGCGGAGTATGCCATAATCGGTGTGTAGGTAAATCCCGCTTCATCCAAAGCCTTGCGAATCGCGCCGACGCGCTTGTCCATCATATCGCTCGGTGCCACAATATCCGCCCCTGCCTCTGCGTAACTGACCGCAGACTTTGCAAGCAGCGGAAGTGTCTCATCATTTAAGATCACACCGTCTTTGATCAGACCACAGTGACCGTGCGATGTGTACTCGCACAGACACACATCCGCGATCACGATCAGATCCGGATAATCCTTCTTGATCCGGCGGATCGCCTCCTGCACGATTCCGTGTTCATCGTAAGCACCGCTTCCGACTTCATCCTTGTGCGCCGGAATTCCGAAGATCAGGATTGCCGGAATCCCTGCTTCTTTCACACGGTCAAGTTCCTCATTCATGCGGTCCAGTGAATACTGACATATGCCCGGCATCGACTCGACCGGCTCCGCAAGATTCTCCCCTTCCATAACAAAAAGCGGATAGATCAGTTCGTCCACTCTCACATGATTCTCTCTTACCATGTTGCGCAGCGCAACCGTTTGTCTTAATCTTCTGGTACGATCCATTTTATAACTTCCTTCTTTCTCTATTGCACAGACTTGCGTCTTATTTTCATTGTTTGTATTTTCTCAGCCGGTTTCCACCGCAACGAAACATTCAGCTTTTCTCTTCCATTTTGGTAATTATTTCCCGCAACTCACCCTCGGATAACTGCAGCTCCTGTCCCGCTTCGTTCCTCTTCAACAATTCCTCGAGCACCGCCCGATATACCTTCTTTCGCTCGCTCTCCGTGGCAAGCACACCTTTTACCGTGCTTCTGATACTTCCCATATATTCGTTGATCGTGCCGAGTTCATCCGTCAGCACCTTCTTTGTCTCTTCCTTTAAATACTGCGCCAGCACCGGACTGTTGCCCGAACTGGAAAAAGCGCCAACTACGTTTTGCTTTTTCACATAAGACGGAAAAATAAACGTGCAGTCCTTCGGCTGATCCACGGCATTCACCGGAATCTCGCGGATTCTTGCCTGCTCCGCGATCTTGTGGTTGAACTTGGGGTCATCCGTTGCCGCCACAACGAGCGCAACACCGTCCATATCTTCCGTGACAAAATGCCGTTCGCACACGCTCACCGGAAGCTTCCTGATCTCCTTATCGACATCCCACGCGACCACCGACACATACGCGCCGAAATCGAGCAGCACTTTCGCTTTGCGCAGCGCCACTTCGCCGCCTCCCACAACAAGGCACCATTTATTGTTAATATCCAAAAACATCGGAAAATAAGCCATTGTCCAATCCCCTTTTCTTTCGTTTTGTCAATTCCTATCATAATTCTCGGCATTCTGCATATTATGATATAATTCTCCGCTTGATTTTTCAAGTATATCTGACTGATTCGTGGACATACTGTTTGTACATAAAGGAGATGACATGAACTGGAAGAAATTTTTGCTCTGCGGACTGGCCGGCTGGTGCATGGAAATACTGTTCACATCCTTCGGCGCCCTGCTGTACGGAGATGCAAGACTTCTCGGCAGAACTTCCATCTGGATGTTTCCCATCTACGGGATGGCAGCGCTCATCAGTCCGATCTACATCAAAATAAAACACTGGCCTGTCCTGCTTCGCGGCCTTTTCTACGGCGTTGCGATCATGGTCGGTGAGTTTATAAGTGGCAGTGTGTTACGCTTTTTCGGCGTATGCCCGTGGGATTACAGCGACAGCTTTCTCAATATCGACGGCCTTGTGCGACTCGACTATTATCCACTGTGGGTGTGCGCAGGCCTTGTCTTCGAACGGCTTCTTTGTTGGCAAGGCACACAAAAAAGAGGAGTTGATCCATAGCGGACCGGCTCCTCTTATCTTTCTATTTGCGACGATTCGGATTGATATATTTCTCCTCGCAATATTTGCAGCGGTATACTTCCTTCTCCTCATCAGTCAGCAGGAATATCTGATCAAGTTCCTGCTCGATAGAAGTCACACAACGTGGATTTTTACACTTGATCACGTTTTTTACCTGCTTCGGTAATTTCAATATCTTCTTATCAACAATCTTGTCACCCTTTATAACATTGACCGTAATATTGTGATCGATAAAGCCAAGAATATCTAAGTCCAGCGACTCAATCGGGCACTCTACCTTGATGATATCCTTCTTGCCCATCTTATTGCTTCTGGCATTCTTAATAATCGCCACGGTACAGTCAAGCTTGTCCAGCTTGAGATCGTGGTAGATCTGCAGGCTCATTCCCGCCTGAATATGGTCTAAAACAAATCCCTCATGGATTCCACTGATATTTAACATGCCGCTCCTCCTATACCGTAATTCCCAAAAGTGTCAGGATCAATGCCATACGCACATACACACCGTTCTGCACCTGCGTAAAATAGGCAGCGCGCGGATCATCGTCCACCTCAACCGAGATCTCGTTGACACGTGGCAGCGGATGAAGCACGATCATATCGTCCTTGGCGAGCTCCATCTTCGCCTTGGTCAGAATGTAAAAATCTTTCAGACGTACATAATCTTCTTCATTGAAAAAGCGCTCTCTCTGCACTCTTGTCATGTACAGCACATCCAGCTGTCCCATCGCATCCTCAAGGCGCTCAACTTCCTCAAACTCCACATTGTTTGCCTTCAGCACATCATCACGGATGTAATCCGGAATCTTCAGCTCCTCAGGGGAGATCAATACAAACTTCACATTCTCGTAACGGATCAAAGCGTTGATCAGCGAGTGAACCGTACGTCCGAATTTTAAGTCTCCGCACAGACCGATCGTCAGATTGCCCAGTCTTCCCTTAAGAGAACGAATGGTAAGTAAATCTGTTAATGTCTGAGTTGGATGCTGGTGTCCACCATCGCCGGCATTGATCACCGGAATACGGGACTTCTGTGATGCTACGAGTGCTGCACCTTCCTTTGGATGACGCATGGCACATATATCTGCATAGCAGGAAATAACACGAATTGTATCAGAAATGCTTTCGCCCTTCGAAGCTGATGATGAATCAGCACTGGCAAAACCTAAAACAGAACCTCCTAAATTCAGCATTGCTGCCTCGAAACTTAAGCGGGTTCTTGTACTCGGCTCATAAAAACAGGTTGCAAGTTTTTTACCGTCACATGCATGGGCGTATTTGTCTGGATTCTCCTTGATGTCGGTCGCCAGATTCAAAAGCTGGTCTAACTCCTCGACAGTAAGATCCAGAGGACTCATTAAATGTCGCATTTTGTTCCTCCTTTTTTACGCATTTTTACTATCATATAATAATCAAAAACAGTTTTCAAGATAAAAAGCTTTGCTTTTTACACTTTTTTCGATACAATATTTGTATACTATTTTAGGAGGCGATTTTACCATGAGTGAACAGACAACCATGAACCCGGAAGATACCGTTATGTTTCAGGAACGCAAACGCATTCTGTTTCTGGGACTGCCATGGACTTTTACGAAATACACGATTACGGCCGATCTTCTGACAACAAACCGCGGTTTCTTAAACACAACTGAGGACGACTGCTACATGTACAAGATTCAGGATGTCAAGCTGACAACAACGCTGCTCGAGCGCATCGTCGGCGTCGCAACGATTACCTGCTACACCGGTGACGTCACCGACTCCGAACTGAAGCTGATCCACGTAAAGCACGCAAAAGAAATCAAGTCTTATCTGCTAAAGGCTTCCGAGGCAGCAAGATTAAAGCGCAGAACGATGAACACGATGGATATCGGAGCACATTCCGTCGATCTCGATCAGGACGGTATTCCGGATTATCTTGAGTAGATCAAAACCGATACATAACTTATGAAAATAGCACCTGACAGATTTTGTCAGGTGCTATCTAAATAAGCATGAATCCAAGACACAAAATAACAATCAGGCGAACCTCCATCAGTAGCACCTTCTATATTTATGATGCTATCGTAGCTTCTCCCTTATGTCAAATTACTTTTTCATCGAACATATGTTTGTTCTATGTTATAATCGTTACGCTACCACCCCTAGACAGGTGCAGAAAGGGGGTGTGCCGATCCATGGATTTTATCACATCATTTTTTTCTCCATCATAGCGAGTATAGTTGCCTACTATATTTGCAAATGGTTGGATGGAGACGATAAACGGTAGCCAGCCTAAGGATTAGTCCACCTTGCCCAAACGGAATAGAAAACCCCCAGAGTTGCAGCTCTGGGGGTTTTCACACGTGCCAACATGGACACTCACATCATTTTTACCTAATGGCATTATAGCATATGCAAAAATCATTTTCAATATTCCAATTCAAATGATTCTTAACAATTCTTTCCCATCGGACTTCCAACCTCGATCAGATTTCCGTCCGGATCATAGAAACGCACAACTTTCTGTCCCCAGCTATGCGTCATCAGGCGATTAACATAGCATGTTTCCGGATACAATCTTTCGAGTTTCTCCACAAAAGCTTCGATATCACACTCCTCGAAATACAGTTCGCATGCATTATGTTTCGGCTGCACATCTGCTCCAATCAACTGTTTCCAGATTGCTTTCTCTTGCAATACAAGCCCCTCTGTCAGGATCACATTTCCATCGTTATCTAATATGACTTGTAACCCGAATAGATCATGATAGAACTTCTTTGCCTTTTCGATATCTTTTACAACGATCAATACATTTTTCAGTCTCATTCTTCTCCTATTGGATTGTCTGTGCAAGTTCGATTGTTTTTTGATCAACACCACTGGCTTGAATCTGTTCCGGAGTTTCTCCTTTTCTCAGACGCTGAACCACTGTTGCAAGAAGATTTTGCCCTTCTTCTCGCCCAATTGTGCGCCCTTCCTCACGACCTTCTGCACGAATTCCATCCACAAATGATTTTTCATTATACTCTGTGATGCACACGTCTTTCACCTCCGCTCTGTGCTTGAGCAAAAATGTCTTCAAAACATTATGCTCGATGCAATAAGTTACCGCCGCATCAACGGCATCCTCAAATTCCATATTTTCGCAGTTTCTGCGAATCTCATTGATTAATATCATATACTCCTTCAACGGCTGACAATGATTAAGCAGATCATCATTTTTACCGTCGTTAAGATTGATCATATTCGCTGTCCATTCAAAATCGCTGCTTGAATCCGAATGTATAAAAGAATCCGAAAGCTTTAACTGCATAAAAGCCGGTTGTTCATCCAATCCGTTGTACAATACCGTATATCTTGGAGTCGGCAATTTTATAAGAGTCTTCCCATAAATATTGAGATGATTCTCCTCAATATATTTGTCATACATCTTTCCAAAATACAGCAATCCTCTTATCGGCATATTCGGATTAAATGTACTTTGCTGCTCCCATAGATACAAGAAACTATCAAGAAGAATTGAAACATCGTTCTTCATTTTGATATAGATGACATCCTCGATCGTATAGATCTGAATGTCGTCCGTGTTGGTATATGAAGTATTGCATAACGCATTATACAAAGACAATATATTATCTTTGTACTCCTCATTTCCAAACAACAGACAAAACAGCCGGTCTTTGTACTTCCTGTTCACCATACAGTTCTTCCTCGCTTCCCCTACATGTGTAGAATTAAATTTTCTATATACAGGGAAAGTCAGATCTGTTTTGTGCTTATATTATAGCATACGCCGTATATTTCGCAATATACTTCCCCCACCAACATTCCCCAATATTCAGTTAAAAACTCATGGTATTGCGAGCGCATGAATTATCGCACTCCTTTGATTTGTAGCCAATGTCAGGTACAACATCGGATAGGCATTATTTGAGTTTGTAGATATAGAATAACGTAGTTACTTTCAACTGTCAATCATAATTTCTGCTATGAATCAAAAACAGCACCTGACATTTTGTCAGGTGCTATCCCAATACGTACCATATTATAATCGAAAACGATCAACCTGTCCCTTCAGACTGTCGGAAATGGTATTGAGCGCTTTTCCGGTCTGATCCAGATCTCCGGCACGGTCAGCAACCTCCTGCGCATTGTCCCGAAGCTGATTGCAGGTATTTAATACAAGTTCGATCGACGCGGTCTGCTCCTGCGTTGTAGCAGCCATATCGGTTGCGATCGCATCTACCTTCTTGATCTCCGTTTCGATTGCATCGGAGGACTCATGAATATCCGTAATGTTATCCCTGATCTTGGTAAAGGATGCGCTCACATGATCCGCCTCAGCATCGCTTTGCGTGATAAGCTGGATATTATTCTGTGCTTTTTCCACAACCGCAGTTACCAGTCCATCCATCTTTCCGATGGTCTCGATAATGCGTTTTACTGAATCCTGACTGTTATCCGCAAGTGTTCGGATCTCCGTGGCAACAACGGCAAATCCCTTGCCCATATCACCTGCTCTTGCAGCTTCAATGCCGGCGTTCAGTGACAGCAGGTTTGTCTGTGAAGCAATTCCCTCAATCACCGATACCATATCATTGATGCCATCGAGTCCTTCACGCACAGCCTCGATTGCAGATTGAAGTTCCACTGAGGAATCCGCAACCTCCTGTATATTGTCCTTCAGACTCATCATCTCACGAATTCCGCTCTCTGCGCTCACAGAAGTTTCGGTTATCTTTCCGTTTACGGAATTAATGCTCGTGGAGACATTGTTGACATTGCTCGCAAGTGTTGTCGCACCATCTGCCACATTCTCGATTGCCGTAGATAATTCGTTCATAGTGGAAGCCAGATTCTCCATGGAAAGCTTCTGTGTTTCTGAGGACTGCGTGATGCTTCCCGCTCCGATCAGGTTACTTTCCGCCTTCTCCTTAAGAGAATTGGTCGACTCCATGCACAGTGTGATCGTTCCCCGCAAAGAATCTGCCAGATCATTCAGCTGATTTGCAATCTTGCCAAACTCATCGTGATTTTTTATTACAAGCTTATCCGTCATATCCAGACCATGCATCCGCGTGATCATTGCCGAAATTTTTGAGAGAGGTCGAAGCATTCCCGTCATAAGCAGGAATATTGCAAGGATCAGAACCACAAAGCCCACGACAGAGAGCACCACAAGTTGAAGTGCGATACTCTGTACGGTTCGGCGCACATCACTGACGGGAACGATCGATACCGTGACAAAATTAGTCCCGCTTACCTTCTGCAGATTATAGTAGACACCTGCACACTCCCGGATGGTTCCAAAAGATTCGCTTTCGATATCCTGCGCGATTGCCGCAGACAATGTATCACTAAAATCGCTGATCAACTGTCCGTTTTTATCCTGCTCTACGCTGTTTCCGAAGGTCAGTCCGCTATACTGGTCAATAATATACACATATCCATTGTCAAACAATACGCGGTTCATCGTGAGCGCAGCAATATCGTCGATCGGAATATCCGCGCTGATAACACCAAACGTATTTCCTGATTTGTCCTTGAGATTGGTATAGACAGATGCAATGTAAGAGCCTGTCATTCCGTCAAGATATGTCTCTCCGAACGTCACTTCATCCTCTTTGATACCTTCTACATACCATGGTCGTTCCTTCATGATCCACTCCGGATCATCCGGCGTCCAGGTTTTGTCAATATAAGTTCCGTCTTCCAGTCCACAGTAGATTCCGGTCGGTATCTCATCCGGATACGCATCTGCTACCGTATACAGATAATCCTTGATGTCCTCTACTTCCAGAGTTCCGTTTTCAATACTTTTCTTGACATTGTCCATAACTCCGATCGTCCAACTGACCGAAGTGCTGATTTCCTCCTCGATCAACTTGCTGGTAAGGTCAATCTCTGTGTTAAGATTTGCTGTAATCTCTGTGTTCATCCGCATTACCGTCAGTGTACATACTAAGCCGTACGTTACGACGATGATCGGAAGAAGTGCCAGAATGATCTTGTTTTTGATACTCATAAAATGTTTTTTCTTCATGCGGCTATCCTCCCCTGCGCCAGCGTGCTATATAATAATCTTATTATATATTTAATCGTCACATTTTACCAGCCATTTTGATCTTTATGCAATATTTTTGTTTTTTTATGCAATATTTTGATATCTCATGCACTTTTGCGCCTTTTACGATGATTTTATCCGGTTCGTTCTTCATGATTCGTTTTCATCCATTTCCTTTTACGATATATTTAGTATAACATAAATTAATATTCAATTATGAACATTTATGAAGAATTCTGAACATTTTCCCGAATTATGAAAGTTTATGAAAGAAAAATCTCCATTGGCAAATCTGCTCAATGGAGATTTTCACTTAAAACGTTACCTTCATCGTGGTTCCCTTGCCCGGCTCACTCTCGACCGTGATCTGTGCATCGTGAAGTTCCACGATATGTTTGACGATCGCAAGTCCCAGTCCGGTGCCTCCGGTCTGCTTTGACCGGCTCTTGTCCACACGGTAGAATCGCTCAAAAATGCGTTCCTGCTGATCCTTCGGAATTCCGATTCCGTTGTCCGACACGATCAGCACCGGCTGCATATTCTCATGCTGTACTTTCACATGCACCTCGCCGCCCTCATTGTTGTAGCGGATCGCATTGGCGGTCAGATTATCGATCAGCTCCGACAGCATGCCGCGGTCTGCGCGAATTTCACAAGGCTCACCCTCGTAGAACAATTGAACACCGCGTTTTTCGGCATTCACCTGCAGATTGCTCACACATTCCTGCGCGATCATGTCCAGATCCACCTGCTCGTAATGGATCAGATTCTCACTGTTATCCAGTTCCGACAGACGGATAATATCATTGATCAAAGAGAGCAGACGGTTCGCATTCTGCTGGATTTCCTGGGCAAAACGCGTTTCCTGTTCCGGATCCACCATATGATTTTCAATCAGCTCCGCATAACCGGAGATTGCCGTCAGCGGCGTCTTTAACTCATGCGATACGTTCGCGGTAAAATCCTGACGCACCTTCGCCGCCATCAGAATATTCTCGTGCTGCGCGCGGATCGTATTGACAAAAGGCACCAGCTCCTTATATGCCGGAGCCTTCGACGTGTCTTCCATATTCTCCGCCATCACTTCGATCGGCTGCAAAAGCTGTCTCGTCAGCAGATGTGCCAGTAACACACAGACAACGATGATCAGTGCAAGAATGACTACGAGCAGCGGAGCTGCCGTCATAAAGACACTCCAGATGCTTCTCGCCTGTGTTGCCACACGAAGTACCGTGCCGTTATCCAGAAGCAAAGCATAATAGAACGTCGTCATGTTCATCGTATTGGAATTGCGGACACACTCGCCTTCTCCGGTCAGGAACGCACTCTTGACCTCCGGACGGTCTGCATGGTTTTCCAGCAGATTTGCATTGGCATCATTATCGTACAGCACCGTTCCGTCCGTATCGATCCACGTAATACGCAGATCTTCCTTGGCAATATCAAAACTTTTCGCCGGTGTACTCACATCGTCAAACGCCTCAGCTTCTCCCAGCACCTGCGCCTGGATCTTCAAATCTTTTCGCACCTGTTTTTGAAAAAGGCTGTAATACACACACGTCATGCAGATCAGCGTTGCAAGTACCGCAAGGATTGCGATGCCGATGAGGCGCACGTTAATCTTCTGTTTCATGCATTGCTCCTTTCTATCTATTCATAATTCATACCCCAAGGCGATGCTTCAAAGAAGCACCGCAGCATTCGCAAAACCGCACGCATGAATCGTTACGCTTTTTCTATCACATATCCAACATTTCTTACCGTTCGGATCTTGCTTCCGGCCTCGCCGAGTTTCTGGCGCAGCGTCTTGATGTGCATATCCACAGTTCTTGACTCGCCCTCAAACTCGGTTCCCCAGACGTGCCGCATGATCACTTCGCGCGACAATACCACATTCTGATTCGTCATCAGAAGACGAAGCAGCTCGTATTCCTTGAATGTCAGTTCCACCTGCTTGTTATCCACAAAAACCATATGGCGCTCATGGTCGAGCACCAGATTGTCCACCTGCAGATACTTGATATCCTCGGTCACGGTTCTGCGCAGAAGTGCCTTCACTCTCGTAATCAGTTCCATAATGGAAAAAGGCTTTTTGATATAATCATCCGCGCCTTCATCAAGGCCTTTGATCATATCCATCTCCGCGGTCTTTGCAGTCACCATGATGATCGGGAGCTGGCGTGTGGTCGGATCTTTTCTCAACTTTCGTACGATATCATAACCGCTTTCATCCGGCAGCATCACATCAAGCAGTACCAGATCCGGCATAATGTCTTCCAGTTTGCGATAGAAATCCTTCGCCTTTTCGAACGCGCACACCATATAATTGCTGTTCTTGAGTGCGATCGTCTCGATCTCTCTTATATTTTCATCGTCTTCCACTATGTAGATCAAAGCCATCTCTCTTTATCCACTCCTTCTGTTTTTTCAACTACTTATGCTCAGGTTCGTCTTGCTCGTTCTTCTTGCCGGACTTCTTCTCCGGAAGTGCATACTTCTTGGAAAGCTCGTAGAACTCCTCCTCAAACCAAGGCGCCTTCTCCTCCTTTAACACGTCCAGATACTCATGCGTGTCAAAACCATCTTCATTCACGCGGATCATACATACCGCGATATTTGAACAGTGATCCGAGATACGCTCATAGTTTGTGATCATATCCTCAAGGATCAGTCCAAGCTCGATCGTACATTTGCCTTTGCGCAGGCGGCGGATATGTCGCTGCTTCAACTCGATGTTCAGACTGTCGATTACCTGCTCAAACGGCTCAATGGTGCGCGCTTTTTCCAGGTCTCCCAATACGAAGGCCTCCATCGTCTGATCCACGATATCGCGGAGCGCATCAGAGAACACTGTCAGTTCCTCCACCGCTTTTCTGGAGAATTCCAGTTTCTTCTCATGCATCTGCTTTGTGGAATCCGTGATGTTGACCGCATGATCGGAAATTCGTTCAAAATTGCCGATACAGTGAAGCAGGACGGAAAGCGTCCGGCTGTCATTTAAGGACAGATCACAGTTGTTCAGCTTGACCAGATACGTTCCGATCGCATCCTCATAACGGTCCACGCTCTGCTCCAGCTCAATGATCTGTTCAACTCTGCTTTCACTATACATGTTTACATTATCAAGTGCAAGATGAAGTGCATCTCTTGACTCCTGCGCCATCTTGACTGCCGCGTTACGGCACATCTCCATCGCAAATGCCGGTTTCTCCAAGAAACGCTCATCCAGGATTGCAAGCTCGTCCGGAATCTCCTCAACTTCTCCCGCATGCTCCGGGATCGTAAGCTGTGCCAGTTTTACAAGCTTATCGGCAAGCGGATACAATACAAGTACCGCTCCGATGTTAAAAAGCGAATGAACAACTGCGATTCCGGCGGCATTGGCAGGATCGTTCATGAATGCGAATCCGCCGATGATCGCATTGATACTGTAGAATACAACCATGAACAGGATCGTTCCGATCAGGTTGAAATACAGATGGATCATAGATGCACGCTTTGCATTCTTGCTTGCACCGATCGATGAAATGATCGCAGTCACACAGGTTCCGATGTTCTGTCCCATAATGATCGGGATCGCGGTCTTGTAACCGACCGCACCGGTGATACACAATGCCTGTAAGATTCCGACAGAAGCCGAAGAACTCTGAATAACTGCTGTCAGAACAAGTCCTGCGAGCATACCGAGGATCGGGTTGGAGAACATCGTCAGAACACTTGTAAATTTCTCGTTTTCCGCAAGCGGAGCCACCGCGCCGCTCATCGTATCCATTCCGAACATCAGGATTGCGAATCCGACCAGAATGTTTCCGATGTCCTTCTTCTTATTGTTATCCTTTGCCGTCATGATCATTACAATACCGATTGCTGCAAGTACCGGTGAAAATGACGATGGTTTCAAAAGCTGTACAAACAGGCTTGATCCCTGAATGCCGGACAGCGACAGAATCCATGACGTTACGGTCGTTCCGATATTCGCACCCATGATGATGCCGACAGCCTGCGAAAGCTGCATGATGCCGGAATTGACAAATCCGACAACCATTACCGTTGTCGCTGAGGACGACTGGATGATTGCAGTCACAACCACACCGAGAAGAACTGCCATAATACGCTTTGAGGTCAGCTTCTCTAATATCTGCTCCAGTTTACCTCCCGATAATTTTGCGAGTCCGTCTCCCATCGCATCCATTCCATACAGGAACATGGCGAGTCCGCCAATCATTGTCAGAACACTGAATATGTTCATACTCTCTCTCCTTTATACGTTGCGCCGGCCGCTTGTCCATTCGGGGATATTGTATTTCTCCCGCGATGTATTTACCATATTTCATTTACTAGTCATCTGGAATCACGAAGTTTTCGCATAAAGCCGTTCCCTTTTTTTATGATTTATGTCCGCCAAAGTTTGGACAATTCCGAAGGCGGTTGTTCGCCGGGGCACAGACTGCGTCCGATGGATTTCGTGTCTGCCTTACGCGGAGTGCTGAGCAAAACCGTGCCCGCGGGTTGCGTTTGCGCCCTCGTTCCAATAGTGGCTTTTCTCTATTCATCCTTGGGCGACATTAACCAAGAGCGGGCACAATAAAATTTGTGAAGTGCTCCGCTTAGGCAGACTAGAAATTTTGAGCGCATCTGTGTCCGGCGGACACCGCCCGGAATCGTTCAAACGTTGTCGTACACAAAAATCAAGGGAACGGCATAACGCTGAAAACTTCAGCGATTCCATCTGAAACCGTAAATAAAATATGGTAAATACATCGCATGGACTTACATAAGCCCTCCGAATGGATAAGCGCCGCCTTCTTATCTAGGTTCGAAAGTATCATATCGTACGTATGTAAAATTTAAATGTAATGTTATGTAAAGTTTGTGTAAAATTAAAAAAGCAGACTTTCCCTTCGTTTTTGTCTGTTTCAAAAACAAATTGGAAAAGTCTGCAAATTGTAAAAATTACTGATTGGCGCTATTCTTCTTGTCGTCCAAAGCAAAAATGATATTTTCCGCAAGGTTGGTCGCATGATCACCGATTCGCTCGAAATACTTTGCAACCATCAGCATATCGGCCGCCTGTTCACTGACCGCCGGATTCTTCTGGATCAGTTCGATCAGTTCCTGCTTATTTTTGTTAAACAGATCATCCACGATATCGTCGTGATCGATGACGCTCTGTGCCTTTAACATATCTTTCTCGACATAAGCCTCGATGCTTCGGATCAGCATAAGTACAGTCTCGCTCGCCATCTTCTTGATGTCGCTGAGATCAGCAACATACGGCCCTTTCGACATCATGATCGTCATCTCGGAGATGTCCGCCGCATGATCGCCGATTCGCTCCATGTCCGTTACCATCTTCATCGCTGCGGAGATGACACGCAGATCACGCGCAACGGGCTGCTGCTGCATCAACAGATTGAAACAGGTGCTCTCGATCTTCTTCTGCTCGCGATCCACCTCGGCATCGCCGTCCATGATCTCTTTTGCGAGTTCCGTATTCTGTCCGATCAAAGCCTCGATCGCTTTTTGAATTCTTTCCTCTATCATGCTGCCCATATGCATCATTTCCTGGTTGAGCATATGAAGCTGCTCGTCAAATTTCGTACGCATTAGCCGAACCTCCCTGTAATATAATCTTCTGTCCGCTTATCCTTCGGATAAGAGAAAATCGTCTTCGTATCGCCGTACTCCACCATCTCTCCAACAAGGAAAAATGCGGTATCATCCGACACACGGAGTGCCTGCTGCATATTGTGGGTTACGACAACGACCGTATACTTCTTCTTCAGATCCTCCATCAGTTCCTCGATCTTGGATGTTGAGATCGGATCGAGAGCGGAAGTCGGCTCATCCATCAGAAGTACTTCCGGCTGTACGGCAAGCGCACGCGCGATACAGATTCGCTGCTGCTGTCCGCCGGAGAGACCCAAAGCGGATTTCTTTAACCGATCCTTGACCTCATCGAAGATGGCAGCTCCGCGAAGGCTTTCCTCCACGATCGCGTCAAGTTTCGCCTTGTCCTTGATGCCGTGCACACGCGGTCCGTATGCGATGTTGTCATAAATGCTCATTGGAAATGGATTCGGCTGCTGGAACACCATTCCGACACGTTTTCTCAAAACGGTGGTATCCACACCCTCACCATAGATATCTTCATCGTCAAGCTTAAGCTTGCCGGTGATTCGCACATTATCGATCAGATCGTTC
>CAKRKX010000030.1 GCA_934358675.1 uncultured Agathobacter sp.
GTCACCACCTGTGAATCGTAACTATCTGTTAAAAAATTCCACAAATTCTTCGTATCCCTCTTTGTTCAACTGTTCTTTCTGGAATTTCTTATTCTTATTCATGCGCACGACAAGTACCTGCTGTCCGTTCTCACGCGCTTCCTTCGCCTGCTTCATTACATCCACAAGCTTCTCTGCCGGATACTTCTTCTCCACGAGATATGCCACTCTCTTCGGGCTCTCCGGAATCTTGAATCCACTCTCCATGAGAAGTAAGATAATACGCTCGAATCCGATCGAGAATCCGCATGCCGGAACATCATTTCCGGTAAACTTGCCGATCATCTTGTCGTATCTTCCACCGCCGCCGCAGGCTGCGCCAAGCTCCGGCATGGAGATCTCGAAGATGGTTCCTGTATAGTAACTCATACCGCGTACCAGCGTCGGATCGAATACAAGTGTAAACTCCGCATTCTTGGTCGCATTGACCGCAGTAGCAATCTCTGTCATGTTTGTAACAACTTCCTCATCGAGGAAATCGCCCAGTGTATCGGCGAGGAATGCAACGCCTTCGGCGACATCCTTCTTCTCCTCAAGCAGCTTGAAAAGTCCTAAATACTTGTCGATCGACTCCTGTGCATAGCCATCCTTTGCAAGTTCCTCGGCAACACCCTCGACACCGATCTTGTCCATCTTGTCGAGTGTGATAAATACGCTGTCGTAATCATCCTCAGCAAAGCCGCTGTATGCAGCCATCGCCTTTAAGATTCTTCTCTCGTTGATGCGAATCTCAAAATTCTTGAATCCGAGTCTTCCGATCGTTGTGGTCGTAGCGTTGATCAGCTCGATCTCCGCAAGATTGCTCGGCTCGCCTAAGATATCGATGTCACACTGTGTGAACTGACGGTAACGTCCTCTCTGCGGACGATCCGCTCTCCACACACTTCCGATCTGTAATGCCTTAAAAGGACTCGGCAGATCATTGGCATTGTTCGCATAGAAACGTGAAAGCGGAACGGTCAGGTCATAACGCATACCGAAATCAACGACATCCGCCTCTTCCTTTGCTGTCTCTAAATTCAATTTCTCGCCACGCTTCAATACTTTGAAGATCAGCTTCTCATTCTCTCCGCCCTGCTTGTTGGAGAGGTTTGCGATATTCTCCATACACGGTGTCTCGATCGGTGTAAAACCGAAGCTGCGGTACGTATCCTTGATCACGCTTGTTACATAATCGCGGATTTCCATCTCTGCTGGTAATATATCCTTCATGCCGTTCACCGGCTTCTTGCTTAATGCCATCTGCTTTCCTCCGTAATCTCTAATTATCCAGAATTTATTATACGTTTGAGATTCCCATACGTCAAGCATCGAAGTGCGTAAGGGTGCGGATTTCCACCAATTCCTCGCCAACTATCTGCCACAGTTGCAAAAACGCACGACACATCACAAAGTTTTTCTGCAATGTATCGTGCGCCTTATGTTTTATCACCGAAATTTATTCATTCTCCGGTTTGAAGTCTCGAATCAGATTCCATGTCGGCAATGCGTTTCCGTCATAATCAAACAACGCCTGATTTGCCCACTCGTTACCGCATGGTCCCTTATCATTCATATACTTTAAGGAAGCCTCTGTCGCCCATCCTGAACCTGGTACCGGAATCCATGCCGGCTCCCAGTAGAAAAAGCCTTTGCCCTTGTTTCCCTTAATGTGGCTGATACGATTCAGGAAATCCTCCATGAAATCATACTGTCCCTGAACGGTCATCGGATACTCGATCTTGGCAACGAGCTCCGGCCTGGTCGCATAGCCCTTGCGCTCGTCGTCCGTCAGCTTCTCATAATCCTTGTAATCATCCATCGTGTAACCCATGGATACCTCGGCAATAATCAGTTCCTTGCCGTAACGCTCGGCAATGTCATTCATATTGTCGGTCAGCATATCAAGCGTTCCGTGCCAGAACGGATAGTAAGACAATCCGATCAGCTGGAAGTCCTCGCCGCGCTTTGTGAACTCGTCGAACCACTCGCGGTACAAAGCATTGTTGCCACCATTGTCCAAATGAATCATGATCGGCACATCCGTATCAATCGCACGCACGCCGCGGATACCTGCATTTACAAATTTTGCAATATTGTCATAGTTTGGCACCTTGCCTTCCGGCCAGAGCAGACCGTTTGACAGCTCGTTACCAACCTGTACCATCGTTGTGTTGATACCGTTGTCGCGGAATACTTTCATGGTATCAACGGTAAAATCATATACTGCCTTCTCCAGTTCCTCAACGCTGTAGCCTTCCCATGCCTTCGGCTTGATCTGCTTGCCCGGATCTGCCCAGAAGTCACTGTAATGGAAGTTTAAGAGTACGCCAAGACCTGCATCGGTTACTTTCTTTGCGATTGCAAGTGTTGTCTTAAGATCATTCTCTCCGGCTCCGTAGGACTCTCCGGTCGCAGACCACGGATCATTCCACAGCCGGATACGGATCGTGTCAACGTCATACTTCTTCATAATGTCAAGGATATCCATCTCGGTTCCGTCAACAAAATATTTCGCTCCACATTTCTCAAGTTCCAGCAATGTGGATAAATCCATGCCTTTTACAAATTTCATGTGTTTTCTCCTTATCCTGATTTACAAACTTCTTAAAGTTTGTTCGATTTTATATACTATCAGCCTTTACGTCAAACATTAAATTCCCTTGAAGCGGAATGTAAATTCCATCGGCTTTGTCACATCAATATGGTATTCCGGGTGTACCCACGCGCCCCAGCTGTCGTCTCCGCCAACGCCCATCTGTGCTGCGGCTACGCGGACAACCGTGTAGTGTGACTGCGGGAGTTCGTAATCGTGTGTCGCATTTTCCAGTTCATGCGGTGTGTAAGGCAATGCACTGAAGCTCAACTCATCGCCGGAGAACACGAAACCTCTTCCTCTGTAATCGGTGACTTTCGCGTAGCGCACGCCAACCTTGTTGCCGCACTCCTGCGGAACCAGATATTTTGCCATATTGTCTTTTACTTTATTCTTATAAACACCAAGCTTTGCGCCGAGTCTGCGGTCCGCATACGTCTCTTCCGGTCCGTATCCGTACCACTCAACATTGTCATAATCGGCTTTCAGGCGGAACATCATGCCGAATTCCAGCATATCCGGAAGTTCCTCCACCGGATCGTACATCAGCTTCGTCTCGATCGTGCCATCTGCAAATACCGTGTAGGAGACCTTGCACTTGCTTGCCGGCGTTGTCGGCATATAGTAGGTGTAAGTGATGGTCACACTGTGTTCATCCTCTTCCACCGTAGTCGGTACATTGTCAAACATACCGCCGTCCCTGTGGCTGATGTACATACTTGCGATCTTCCACTGTGCGTAGCGCGCCGGTGCCATGCTGCCGTAATCGTTGTCGACCGGAGCACGCCAGAAGTTCGGCATCGGAATCTTCTCGATCATCTCCTTACCCGCATAACGGTAGGAAACCAGACCTCCGTTTAATAAAGAAAACAGGCAATCAAAATCATCGCCTCTGACACCGATATTCACCTTGCCTTTTACCACGCGAAGCGGACTTGTCGGCACTTCAAACGCCTCAACTTTCTTGTATACCTTCTGTCCGAACGCAACCTCATGCCCGCGCTCTGCCCAAAGTGTATCCTCTTGTAACACGAAAGAAACCGTCAGTGTATACTCTGCATCGTCCCCTACCGCAAACGGAATCGCATATTCCTTCGTCGATAACGGGGCAACATCGGTTGCAACGGTCTGCTTCTTTACTACTTTTCCATATTTTTCAAGAACAATCACACAGTCATACACATTCGTGTTCACAAACAGGTTCTTATTCACAACAGAAAAAGCGCCCTCTTTGTCAAACTTCACACTGATATTCTGATAGTTAAACTTCACTTCCTGCATTTTCGGGGACGCATCGCGTTCACCAGCGTAGCAGATACCGTTTCCGCTGAAATTGTAATCCGTCGGACGCTCGCCGCAGTCTCCGCCATACGCCTGAAATTCCTGTCCGAAACGATCCTTTTTCAGGATCGACTGGTCAATGTAATCCCAGATAAATCCTCCCTGATAACGAGGCTCGGTGTCGGTCAGATCCGTGTATTTGTGCATAGCTCCGCAGGAATTTCCCATCGCGTGCGTGTACTCGCAGCAGATAAAAGGCTTTTCTTTATGCTCGTCCAAAAACTCCTTAATTTTGGCAGCCGGAGTGTACATCTGACTTTCCATATCACTCGTGCCGTCATATCTGCGGTCATTGAAGATTCCTTCATAGTGCACAAGACGGTGCGGATCCAGTTCACGGAATTTTTCCGACATGTCAAACGGTACTTTTCCACCGAACGACTCGTTTCCGATCGACCAGATCAGAATTGCCGGATGGTTCTTGTCTCTCTGATAACAGGAGTTGACACGATCGAGCATCATCGGCTCCCAATCCATATTATCTCCCGGAACAACGGTATCTTTCGGAACCAGTCCGTGATTTGCCGCATCCCAGGAACCGTGCGATTCCAGATTGTTTTCCGCGATCATGTACAGACCGTATTTGTCGCACAACTCATAGATTCCCGATGCATCCGGATAATGGCAGGTTCGGATCGCGTTGATGTTATTGCGCTTCATCGTCAGAATATCGGTAAGCACTTCGTCCTGTGATACCGCACGTCCGGTCTTTGAGCTGAACTCGTGCCGGTTCACACCCTTGAAGACGATACGCTTACCGTTGAGCTTCATAAGCCCGTCCTTCATCTCAAAGCGACGGAAACCGACAAGCTGGCGGATTACTTCTGTTACATCGCCGTTTTCATCCGACACTTCGATCGTTAACGTGTACAGATTCGGTGTCTCCGCGCTCCACAATACCGGATTTTGTACTTCCTGATGAAAATGAATGGTATGAGCGGTTACTTTCTCCGCGATCTTAACTTCATCGGTATCCGATGCCAGAGAAATTGTTTCCTCGAAAACAGTCTTCTCCTCATTTTCGGTCAACTGTGTGTAATCACGGCTTCCGCATAATGTAATCTTTGCACTTCCGTTTCCGCACACCTGCATATCGACGGAAAGCTCTGCTTTTTCCAATGTCTCATCAACTACCGACTGCACCTTCAGGTCATAGACATGTGCACGCGGCATCGTGTACAGATACACACTGCGGAAGATACCGGAAAAACGATAGAAATCCTGATCTTCGCACCAGCTTGAAGAAGTCCATTTGAACACTTTTAATGCGAGCTTGTTTTCTCCCGCCTGTACATAAGGTGTCAGATCAAACTCGGACGGTGTAAAGCTGTCCTCGCTGTATCCGATGTAATGTCCATTGAACCATAAAGCAAATCCGCTCTCCACACCCTGAAGCGAAATATATAATCCGCTTTTCACGAAATCATCCGGAAGCGTAAAATACTTCACATAACTTGCGACCGGATTAAACTCCGTCGGAACCGAATCCCGCCAGATATCCTCTCTTCCGTCCCACGGATACTGGATATTGAGATACTGCGGGACATCGTAACCCTCCATCTGGATATGCGCCGGCACACGGATTTCATCCCAAGGTCTGCAATCATATTCCGGCGACTCGAAATCCGCTACCGTCTGTGTATCATTTTTTGCATAATGGAATTTCCAGATTCCGTCCAAAGAAAAGCGGTAGCTGCTTTTTCCTGTTGCGACCTCTTCAGCATTTTTATAACCGACGTGATCCGAATGTGCAGGCATACAATTCTCCTTAAAAAACTTCGGATCATGGATCTTATGCGAATCAAATTTCATGCATTTTCTCCTTAATTCAATACAAGCTGCCGCACTCTCGTACGGCAGCTTTGTTTTTAATCGAAATCGAATTTTGTAATTCGATCATGCATTGCCTTATAGCGGAAGCGGATCATCTCATTTTTCTCTAAAACGTCCTGCTCCGTTCCTCTGTACTGGCAACGAATGCAGCTATAAATACCTGTTTCCTTATTGTAAAACATATCAATGTCCAGATCTCTGAGGAAGCAGGATGGGCATCTGTAGTTTAATTTGCCTTTGCCAAGTTGAGCCATGTTGCAAATACCTCCTTATCTGAGATTGTTTTCTTGTAACCAAGTGTGAACATTGGTGAGAATGCATAACCTTCTTTCACGTATCCCTCTGCTGCAGAGTCGGATGCGGTCATGGAAACTCTTGTCTCGATCTCAGGAACGACTGCTGAGACTTCGGTTGCACCTACAACGCCCTCCTCACGGCACTTGTATGCGTAATCAATCGTCTTAACTTCCGGTCCGTCGATTCTTAACTTGATATTGGACATATCCTCAGAATACTCTGTGGTACCGTAACATGCTACCATGTACTCGTTTAAAGTAACTTCAGCATCCGGATTGCTCATCTCAAGGATGTGACGCTCAATCTTGATGTTGGAAGATCCCTCTTCGAAATACTCCTTGGTCTGAAGCTTAACGGTCAGATCGTTAAACTCGATCGTTACAGGATCCAGTGTCAGGATTCTTGTCTTGCCTTCCTGCGAGAAGTGTGCGTGTGTCGGGCAGAGACACAGATCGACTTCCTCGCCCTTGTAAGAAAGCTTCGCACTTCTTACGGTTCCTTCTCCTGCATAATGTGTGAAGTAACCTGCGCGGTACTTCTCCTGAATCAGGAACGGGTAAGATGCATCCTGTACATGCTTTGTTCCGATTCCTACCGGCCACTCAAGCTTTGCAGCGTATGGACGTAAGTCTACGATCGCACCACCCTGATCCATGTTGACACAGGCTCTCATGTATGGGTCGCAGTACCAGAACAGCTGCTTGTCAGATCCGTATAAAATATCTCTCCAGAGTGCACACTCAGGCTCGTTGTAATTGTTGTCGTTGACGCCCTTCTTCTCACGATAGTAGTCAGCAAACTCTGACATCGTCATATCGATGAGCTGTCCTTCTTTCTTTAACTTACCGTAGTAAGCACATCCGTCACTGTATGACTTGTAAAGAAGTTCATATGGCTGCTCCCAACGTCCCATCTTGTTCATCCAGCCCGGTCCAACGAACATCATGTTGTATGCATATCCGTTGTTGTATTTCTCAAGTGAACGATACTGATCGATCAAATTGTACAGATATGGGTACTCCCATGTCTTGGTATCGTAGATCATTCCACGAAGTACGTTCTGCGGATGTGTTCCGAAATTGGAACCGTTTCCATCGTAACATGCGATCAGGTCACGGGAAAGGTGAGGGATTGCTACGATTCCGCTATCCTCTTCCTTATTTGCAGCCGGTGCATGTGTGTTCTGCTTCGAAGGGATCCATGGTGCCCATGGGCCTCCGTCGAATAATGTATACCATGAATTGTTACAGGTATGGTATGCCTTCGGTCCTTCTTCCCAGCAGGTAGCAACCGCACATTTAACCGTCGGATACTTCTCCTTGATATAGTTGGTCAGATCCGCATCCATATAATAAGAACCGGTTGACTCCGGATAGAATCCGAACTTGTCATGGAACTTTTCGAATACATCGTTTACGATTGCTTTCTTGTCTTCCATAGAGAACATCCAGATACAGAAGTCTTTGGTCTTGTATTTTTCACGGAACTCTTCACAAGGCAGACCAAGTAAAGATAATGCGATCTCATCGCCATACTCTTCGTGGTCATGCTTAGCGATCTCAACTGCCTCATCATTGAAAAGGGATGCATAGGTCATCTGAATCGTAACCTTCAGTCCATTCTCATGAGCCAGTCTCTGCTGTGTCTTAAAGATATCCAGCGACTCGGTCAGAAGTGCCTTATCTCCGATATCTTCTTCCTTACCCTGTCCAGTGACAGTTGCGGAATACTCCGGCACTAATTCCGGACGATGAATAAGATTTAATACAAATTTATCCATTTTAAATACTCTCCTCAAAAATAAATATTACATTAGCCCTTTACAGCTCCACCGGTAACGCCCTCCACGTAGAACTTCTGCATTACTACGAACAGGATAGAAATCGGGATTGCGATCATAACACCACCGGCACAGAAGATTGCAAAATAATCTCCGATCAGTGATCTCTGAAGCAGATTGTAAAGTCCGATTGCCACGGTCCAGTCTGCGGAATCCTTAGACTTGATCATGATACGAGCCATAACGAAGTCCATCCACGGATTCAGGAAAGACTGAATGATCGTATATACGATCATCGGCTTTGATAACGGAATAATGATCTTCGTAAAGATTGTTGCTTCCGAAGCGCCTTCCAGACGGGCAGCCTCACGAAGCGATACGGGTATGGTATCAAAAAAGCCCTTTAATATCAGGAAGCCCAATCCCGAACCTGCCGAGTAAATAAAGATAAGTCCGGCAAGGGAATCGACTAATCCCAACATTTTTAACACAAAGTAGACAGCGATCATGGAAAGTACACCAGGGAACATTCCAAGGATGATGGAAAAGCTCATCAACTTTTTTCTTCCTTTGAATCTCATGCAGCTGAATGCGTATGAAACCATCAGTACGAATAAAGATGAAATAATACACGTAAACAGTGCTACGATAAAGGTGTTCTTAAACCATGCCGGGAAGTTTGCTGCCGTATCCGTATGGAAGAACAACTGGTTGTAGTTTGCAAGCGTCCAATGCTTCGGGAAGAAATTTTTTCCACTTACGCCTTTTACTGTTGAAAGCGAAGTCACAAACAGCCATACGATCGGAACTAACCAGATGAATGAAAGGAACGCAAGAACAACATGTCTTATAATAATATTCCAGGTTTTCTTTTTCATTATTGATACACCTCCTCTTTATCTCCACTGATCATTCTACTGTAGCTAAGCAGTGTAAGAAGTGCGCAGATAACGAACGAAATAATACCGATAACGGATGCCATCTTGTAGTTCGAGTTATCATTTGTCAGAGTAAACAGCCATGTAATAAGAAGGTCTGTCTCCTTTGCCTTGGAATTGGCAAATGCCATATTAGCCGTAGCCGTACCGCTTGTAAGCAGATAGATAACATTAAAGTTATTGATGTTGGCGATCACACTCTGTACCAGCGAAGGTCCGCAGATGAACAGGATATAAGGCATTGTGATCTTCCAGAAGATCTGCCACTTGTTGGCACCATCAATACGTGCACTCTCCAGCTGATCGCTCGGAATATTCATCAGGATACCGGTTGCGGTAAGCATCTGGTAAGGAACACCGACCCAGATGTTGATCAAAATGATCATCACATGTGACCATCCCGGCTTTGACAGGAATGGAATATAATTTGTTGCGATCACACCCGCATCCTTAAGGAATCCGGTCAGTCCAATGGATGAGCACCATGAATTCACGATACCGTTATTACTAAACATCTTGCTGACAAGAAGCAATGTTACAAACTGCGGAATCGCGATCGTAACTACGAACAGTGAACGCCACACCTTCTTGAAATATGTATTCTCATGATTGATGAGCTTTGCAAGAAGAATACCACCGATGAAGGTTGTAAACGTTGCGGTCACAGCCCAGATCATGGTCCATGCAAGAATTCTTATAAAGGCATAAGAGAACGTGATCGTTGCACCACCGCCGGCAAACATCGTCTTGAAATTGTTAAGTCCTACCCATGTAAACAAGTAGTTTGGCGGCATATGATTTTCATCATAATTGGTAAATGCCACACAGGACATAAATACGATCGGGATGATGTTCATCAAAATGACACCGATGCTTGGCAGAGTAAGTAATGTCACATAAAACTTTCCGTTGACGAGTTCCTTTAAATCCTCGCGGAATGTATTAATATGCTCGCCCTGCTCTTTCATAAGCTGAAGGCGGTATACAGCCTTCATATTGCTTATATATAAAAGTATGAATGCAACAATTACGATAATTCCAACGATTCCGTAAAGAAGGATCAGCAAAGAATTATCATAATTGTTTACAGTGTTTTTCATTGTCAGCGGATCAAACTTCGACTCGTACTGTACCGTACCGAGCGTATTTAAATCCTTGATATAATTAATCGAGAACAGTCCTGTAAATAACAGCACCACGATCTCTAACAGAGTCATCATAATTCCTTTGACAACCTGCCTGCGTCCCCAATATCCGGCGCCCATCACAAGAAGAGACAGCTTACACCAGATATCCCCCTTTGCCACGGCTGTGCCGAAATCGACAAAGTACTTTTTTAAAGCATTTAAAAATTTTTTCATAGAATCACTCCCATGCGTGTACGAGAAATTCTCTCTTCGTAAAAATATCCACATGCCCTACTCCGCAGAGCATGTGGATATCTGAGTTGAAAAGGTTTTGTATCAGTGTTTGATTAATAGATTTCTATTTATTCAGATACCGGCTGAGTAATTCCGGCTACGGCATCGTCAAGTACTTTCTGCAGATCCTTAGCACCGTCTACAAGGTTCTGTCCAAGAGACTCTGCCGGTGTCCAGAAGTTGTTTCCTACAACCTGCTGATCTGCAAACTCTGACTGTGCTGCAAGTGCTGCAAGTGCCGGGCTGTCAATCTGCTGAGCTGCTGTCAGGTTGGCTGGTCCTTCAGCTGTTGCCTGACCGATTGCAAGCTGGCTCTCTTCGTTTGTTAAGTACTCAGCAAGAAGCATTGACCAACCAATGTTCTGAGAGTGAGAGTTAACACCGATGAACTTGTATCCGGCGTAAGATCCCATCTGTGTAGCTGTACCGTTTACATCAAATGTAGGAAGCTTGCAAGCTGCATATCCATCACCATAAGCCTCCTCGAATGTAGTAGCGTTCCATGTACCGGATACATATGCGCCAAGCTCTCCGTCTGCTAACATTGCAAGAGCGTCATCATTCTTAGCTGCTGTAAATGCCTTAGAAGAAGTGATATTTTCAACACTCTCTGCTACTGCTAAACCAGTCTCGTTATTCCAGTCACATGAGTTAGATCCATCATCATTCAATGAAAGGTTGCATCCTGCACCTGCAAAGAAACCGTATACATACCAGCCATTAGCGACGTCACATCCAACCTTGGTTCCAACTTCCTCAGCCTTAGCGGTAAGAGCTTCCCATGAAGCTACATCCTCTTCTGAGAATTTGCTTGAATCATAGTATAAGAAATATCCGTTTGAAGCGGTAAGTGGATAAGCATAAAGCTTTCCGTCTACTGTTGCTGCGGCAACAGTTGCCTCTGAGTTTGTCTCAGCAGGATTGTATGTATAAGTTGCTGCAACTTCCTGAAGTGCTCCTGCATTCACAAGATCCTTTACCTGATCATCTGCGAATACGAATACATCAGCTGCTGCATCGATATCCTCAAGAACCTTATCCTTGGCATCTGCCTCAGATACTCCTCCGATCTTGATGTTGAAGTTAACATCGGAATACTGTGCCTTGAACTTATCTGTAAGCTCTGTCATAATCTTCTGGTAATTTTCCATCTCTGAGCACCAGAGTGTAATGTTTACATCTCCGTCTGTTGATGCGATGAGGTTTGCAATTGCATCATCAGAAGAGCTTGTGTCCTCTGTTGCTGCCGGTGCCTGAGTGTCTGCCTTGTCTGCAGCTCCCTCATCTGTCTTTGCTCCGCCACATGCTGTCATTGAAACTAACATGCTGGCTGCAAGCAGTGCGCTTAATACTTTCTTTTTCATTATTTTTTCCTCCCTATCTCTTTTCTCGAACTTTAATTTTTTTGATTGCAATTGCGCAATCGGTTGTTCGATGCTATTAAGTATAATCCACCTTACCTTTTGTGTCAATGTACACTTTTTATAATTACCTTGTGTTATTTTTGTCCATTTTTGCCAATTCTTGCCCCGTTTTGCTCATCCTTCCTTGCCTTTTTATGAGCAAAAAGATGTTGCGCAAACGATTAACCTTGCTATTTTACTGGGTTTTTCGAATCACAATTTCCACTTGTATATTTATACACAGGCTTTAGTCAGAAATCCTGTTCAATGTAAAATCATCCACTGTTCCCCATGCACCGGCATTGCATTCCATACGCACGCCGATCGTCAATGTGTCTCCATCCGAAAGCTCAATCCCCCGGATTACCGGCTGCTTGCAATCCGCCCATGTTGTAACCATAAAGGACGCCGGATCAACTTCTTTTCCGTTAATCGAAGCGTACAATTCCATTTTGGCATCATCCGACACATCTCCGCCCTGTGCATATGCGGACAACTCATAGGTGCCGACTTTCAAGTCCGTAATCGTCTGCTCGATAGAGAAATCCATATCTGATTCTCCTGACCAGAAGTGGAATGCGGCTTCGCCACTATGCGCATCATCGGCTTTCACCTGGAAATCCGTCGCCTAACTTAAGCATAATGCCATAAGCTTCATCATTGTCTTTTTCATCCCTCTTAAACTTCTCCTTCCTCATACCTGCGCAGTTGTTTGCGCAAACGGTTGCTCACTTTTTCTTTTCAAGTCTAAAAGATATGCAATTTTCTGTCAATGGGCACAATCTATAATTCTCCGAAACGATTTTCGTAAAATATTTTCAAAAGAATCCAAGAAATAAAGTTTGCGCTTGTCGCACACTTTCGCGCGCGAGCGGTATGCTCAGCATCAAAAAAACACATCCCATGCTTTTTTGCATGAAATGTGTCCTCTGTCATTCTATTCATTTTCTATTTGGTTGATTCCTTCAGTACAACTTCATACGGAAGAAGGGTTCTTGTCTCCACCTGAATGCCTTCAATCAGATCCAGAAGCGTCTTGCACGCCACCATGCCAAGTTCCTTTGAATCAAATTCCAGAGACGTAATGGATGGGACATTGTTATCCAGAACCATACTGTTATAAAAAGATGCCACCCGAATATCTTTCGGAACACTGATATGCTTCTCCCGAAGCTTTTTAAGCACCCGGCTGCAGATTGCATCATCCATACACAGAATGCAGTCCGCCTTACGCTCCAACACTTCCTCAACGGTTCTGTCAATTACAACATTATTATCCAGATTCAGATACAAAAGTGTCGGATCGATCAGCTCATGCATCTTCTCATACGCCTCACGGAATCCCCGAAGACGGTTTTGGGTTACCACATGGTTTTCATCGCCCCCGATTAAAGCGATGCGCTTCATTCCTTTCATAAGAATGATCGAAGTCAATTCTTTACACGCACTCTTATGGTTGTGATCAACCTGGATCACATTCTCATAAACGGACGATCCTATGGTCACAAACGGAATCGTTTTCGCCTGAAGATACTCAACTGGCTTATCTTCCACAAAAGTCCTCATCAGGATGACACCGTCCACTTTATGGTTCATGACAATTCTCTCTAAAGACGTGATATCATCATTTTTGCAGATGGACAACAGAATATCATACTCCATAATCCCTGCAATCTCCTGGATTCCAAGAAGACATTCCTGAAAAAAGGACAGGTCAACGACCGCATAATCCGCCGGCATAACGACACACAGATTATAGGTTTTCGATTGTGCCAGTCCCTTTGCAATTACATTCGGCTTATAATCATGCTCCTCGATGTATTTTAAAACACGATCCCTCGTTGCAATACCGATTCTTCCTTTTCCGGAAATCGCGCGGGATACCGTCGTCTTCGACACCCCAAGTGCCTCCGCGACATCCGCTATTGTCAGATTTTTGTTTTCATCATTCCCCATAACACTACTCACTTCCCCAGCATCCGCATCCTGCACTTTCCATCCGAAAAGTGACATAACTCCGATTCCCCGCCCCTGTGATGCTCTATTTTGATTCTTTTTTGTTTCTCAACTGCGCATCCTTGCGCAACTTCATTATCATCCCATTGATACCGAAAATCAAGTATCTTTATTTACAATTTTGTGCGCGAATGGTATAATTGTTTTGCGCAAACGGTTGCGTTATTTCTATGATATAGAAATCCTCCGCATTTGTCAATCCATCCGGATGTTTTTTGTGCACAATTACCAATATAAGAAAACGCATATGATTTTGAGGGGAGAATTCATTTTATGAAGACAGATCATCTATTATTCGGAGCCGCTTACTACTCGGAATATCTGCCATACGACCGCGTGGAGAAAGATATGGAAATGATGGCAAAAGCCGGAATGAACACGATCCGTATCGCAGAGTCTACCTGGAGCACGATCGAGCCACAGGACGGCGTCTTTGATTTCACACATTTGGATAAAATGCTGAATGCAGCTGCAAAGTATGGCATCTCGGTCATCGTCGGTACTCCGACCTACGCAATTCCAACCTGGCTTGCCAAAAAATACCCGGATATTCTTGCAATGACCAATAACGGGCAGAATATCTATGGTGCACGACAGAATATGGATATCACGCACGCCGGATACCGTTTCCACTGTGAGCGAGTCATCCGCGCGATGATGGAGCATATCAGAGACATCCCGCATATTATCGGATTTCAGCTCGACAACGAGACAAAGAGTTACGGCACTGCCGGTCCGCGCGCTCAGGCAATGTTCGTCGATTATCTAAAGAAGAAATATCCGGACATCGATGAATTCAACCATGAATTCGGCTTTGATTACTGGAGCAACCGTATCAATACATGGGAAGATTTCCCGGATGTACGCGGAACAATCAACCAGAGTTTTGCTGCAGAATATGCCAAGTTCCAGCGTCTCCTCGTTACCGATTTCTTAAAGTGGCAGGCAGGCATCGTTTCGGAATACAAGCGTGATGACCAGTTTATCACACAGAATTTCGATTATGAATGGACGGATCACTCGATCGGCTATCAGCCGGAAGTGAACCAGTATGAAGCTGCTGATGCGACAACGGTTGCCGGATGCGATATTTATCACCCGTCACAGTCGCTTCTTACCGGCGAGGAAATTACATTCTGCGGTAACATTTCCCGCAGCTTAAAGAAAGACAATTACCTTGTCCTCGAAACACAGGCACAGGGCAATATTGCGTGGCTGCCATATCCGGGACAGCTCCGTTTACAGGCATACAGCCACATTGCGAACGGATCAAACAGTATTATGTACTGGCACTGGCATTCCATCCACAATGCGATTGAGAGCTACTGGAAAGGTGTGCTTTCCCACGATTTCTCCGAGAACGAGACTTACCGCGAGGCTTGCACGATCGGTGCGGACTGGAAACGCATCGGTACACATATTATGAATTTAAAAAAGACGAACCGTGTGGCGATCATGCTTGACAATAACTCGCTGACCGGACTGCGTCTTTTCCCGATTGGTGAGCTTGGCGAACACAGCTACAATGCGGTTGCCCGCTGGATCGGCGATACGCTTTACCGCATGAACATCGAGTACGATATGATTTCTTCCGCGGAGCGCGACTTTGCTGCGTACGACTGCGTGATCGCGCCGGCACTCTACAGTGCCTCGGAAGAACTGCTTACTGCACTAAATGATTATGTGCAGGATGGCGGACATCTGATCTCTACGTTCCGCAGCGCTTTTGCCGATGAGCAGATTAAGATTTATGCGGATACGCAGCCTCATGTTCTGCATGAATGCCTCGGTATCCACTATGACCAGTACACATATCCGGAAGATGTGAAGATTACTCTCGCAGATGGTACAACGAGTGCCTGCAAATACTGGATGGACATGGTCAGCTGCGATACTGCAAAGCCTCTGTGCTTCTATGAGCATCCGGCATGGAACCGCTACGCTGCTGCAACGGTAAATACCTATGGAAAAGGCTCTGCGCTGTATCTTGCTACAATGTTCGATCAGGCTGCTCTCACGAAGATTCTTCGTGATTTCTTTGCGGATGCAGATCCTTCGATCCTTGCCAACAGTGACTGCCATTTCCCTGTAATCATCAAGGAAGGTACGAACGATTTCGGTAAGAAGGTTCGCTTCTATTTCAACTACTCCGGCGAGGAGCAGACAGTTGTATGCAAAGGATTGTCCGGCACAGAGCTACTGTCCGGAGGTAAAGTCTCAGATGGGGATACGATCCAGCTGAACGCATGGGGATTCGTAATTATCGAAGCCTAATAACAATCTATTCATGTACATAAAACAAGCGGTCAATCATTCGATTGACCGCTTTTACTCGTTCCTAAAATAATTTGTATAGTTGTCCCAGCTCATCAATAACATAGAACTGCTGCTCCCCGGCATCAAAGCAGCCGGAAACACTCTCCAACGGAATTTCCCCTTGAACGCTCCAGTTCGCCCCCGCATCCTCCGTGGTCAGAAGCAGGAATCTCACATCATCTCCAACCACTTTCAACACCAGCATTCCTTCGCTCTTATTTTGTGGATCAAACGCAGGCACAAAACCATCCATATAACGAACTCCTTCCGGCAGTTCCATAACCTCTGCCTTTTTCCATTGGTCTGTACCGCTCTCTTTCTCATACAGATAGGCATTCTCACCGTGGGAAGCGACTGCAATATAGCACGTTCCTTCGGCAAAAGAAATTCCCTGCGGATAACCGCTAAGCCTGGAAAGATCGTCAGCTGGTGAAAAACTTTCCCCTGCATTCTCGGTGTAAAACAAACGCTTCGTCATCTGTCCCGCTGCCGGCGAAGAACAGTACAATAAATAACCATGATCCTTATCCGAGAAGCTGATGTAAGCGCTTCCGCTGCCATCGAAAGCGTCTCCCGGCGATGTAACCTCCGTCTGCTTCCAATTGTCCCTTCCATCCGTGGTATAGTCTACGAGCAATCTGCCATCCTCCGAAATATATGCCACGTACGCACTCTGACGATCCACGGCACAGAGATCCGCCTGGCCATCATTCAGGCTGCTCACACTCTCAAGCTGTCGGGCTACAGAGAAATTCTCTATTCCGGAATCGGTAAACAGGATTTCGTCTTCGGTGCTCAGCGCCCAGCCCTCGTTTGTACTGCACATCGCCACTTTACGCAACGAATAAGAGAGATCTACCGTAGAAATGGTCAGCTTCTTATAAGTATCGTCAGCCTTATCCATCTCACTCGCTTCCTCAGTTGCCAATTGATTGCTCTGCGTTTTCTTTGTATTCTGATTCTTCGGATTCGATACCAGGCATAATATAAGAATCGCAACCGCCAGAATAATCACAAATAGTACCCAACGTCTGGTTTTCCTGAACTTTGCCAGATTTTGCACACGGCTCTTCGTGTCTCCCTCTCCAAACGCCAACGGAATTCCTCGAACCACGCGATGCCCCGTAGCCAGCGCCAATAAAGACTGCGCATAATCCGCCCGGATGTTCTCACCCATTTTCCGGATTACCACCTCATCGCAGCTCATCTCCATATCCTTACCAGAAATAATAAACGCTACCCACACAAGTGGATTGAACCAGTGAATGCTCAATGCCAAAAATGCCAGAACTCTGATCACCGGATCCAGCCTCCTGATATGGCAACGTTCATGGAAAATGATATATTCCTGCTCCTTCTCACTCAGGCAATCCGGCAGATAAATTCTTGGTCGAAACACACCCATTACAAACGGCGATATGTGTCCTTCTGTGATATAAATATTGTCTCTCACCCGCACTGAAACCGATACTTTCTGGCGTATTTTTATCATGGAAACGATGCTATAGAAAAGCATGACGCACACTCCAAGCACCCACACATATTTTCCGAATGTAACACATCGCGTCTGCCATGAAAGTTTCGCATCCGTGTCTGTTCTGCCACTACCTGACACTGCTTGTATATCCGATTTTCTCAAATCAGAAGCAATACCGGAAAAATTCTCCCCGCCAGACTCCTCCGGCACAGAAACGGTATCGGTTGCCATCTCATACTGATAAGAGACCGGTTTCACATCCGGAACCAGACTATAGGCAGATTCAAAGGAATATGGGCAGAGCAGCCGGAACAATACCACGCTCCACAACGCATATGAAATATACTTTGGAAAACGCTTCAAGAAAATACGCACGATCAATACAATCCCGATAATAATCGCTGCTGTAAAGCTCATATCCATCACTTTCAGAAATATCTGTTCCAACATAATATCACTCCCTCATCGAATCAATGATCATCTGTATCTCGTCAATCTCTTTGTCAGAAAGTTTATTTTTTCTCCCAAACGCAGTCAAAAATGCCGGCAGTGAACCGCCGAATGTCTCTTCCACGTACTGATCACTGTGTCTGGCATAAAATTCTTCCCTTGAAACCAACGACGTAACCGTTCCATTCTGATTCTGAAAAAGTCCTCTCTCGCACAACCTTTTGAGCACCGTAAATGATGTTGTCTTCTTCCATTCAAATTCCTTATTTCCCAGCTTTGCCAGATCTCCAGACGAAATCGGTTCATTCACCCATATGATATCTGCAAATTTTGCTTCCGCCGTACCCATTCTCATCTCAGCCATATGTTTTTCCTTTCGTTCTACTCATTGTAGTATAGCTTTATACTACAATGAGTAGAACGAAAAGTCAACGGATTTCTTTGTAAACAAAAAAAGTCTGAAACAGACACTTATTGTGTCATTTCAGACTTTTCGTAACATTCCATAATTTTTCATAAAAAACGGTTGAAATTCAATTATTTTTCTGCAAAAAGCTTCTGCTTTCGTTCGATCATCTCATCAATCCTGCTAATATACTGTGCAACATCCTTGACATTTTCACATCGCTCGATCCGGTGTGTACCATCCGGATTCACCTCCTGCCAGACACGCTTCGTACTGCTTCCCGCTCCACAGGCGATGATCGTCTGGCGTTCTTCCATGATCAGCACATTGTATACGCCCGCCTTGCCAGGCTTGGCATATCCGACGTTCTCCATATTGCCCGCCATACCCTTCTGGCGATACAGATAATATGGTGACAAGCCCATCTTCTTACAGTAATCCGCACACAGATCCATATGCTCCTGTGTGTTGACCATCTGCATACTCTCGTAACGATCCTTGAAGATATTCAGGCGCGCCGCACGCTTGATGGCAAGCGAATGGATCGTGATATTGTCCGGATCCAGTTCCTTTAACACTTCCATCGTGTGACGCACATCATCGATATCCTCTTCCGGCAGTCCCATAATGAGATCCATATTGATGTTGTTAAAGCCAAGACTTCTGGCCAATTTAAAGCTTTCGATCGTCTGGTCAACCGTATGATGACGTCCAATAATATCCAGTGTCTCCTGCTTCATCGTCTGCGGATTGATGGAGATACGGCTGATTCCGTTATTACGCAGCACCTGAAGCTTCTCCTTCGTGATGGAATCCGGTCGTCCTGCCTCTACGGTAAATTCGATACAGTGGCTTAGGTCAAAGCTGCAGCGGATCTTGCGGATCAGACGGTCAAGCTGATACGGTTCCAGCGTCGTCGGTGTACCTCCGCCGATATAGATGGAGTTCAGCTTCTTGTGATAATTCTTCGCTGCCACATAATCGAGTTCCTTCTCCAAAGCATCCAGATACGCATCCACCTGATTTCTCCATGAAGCCAGTGGATACGACGTAAATGAACAATACAGACAGGTGCTCGGGCAGAACGGAATACCAATATAAAGGCTGTATCCCTTCTTATAATCCAGCTTGGAGAGCAGTGTACGCTCACGCTCCGCAATTGCAATGGAAAGGTCAATCTTCTCATCCGAAGCAAGATACGTCTTCTTCATGTAATCTGCCACTTCACGTTCAGACTTTCCCTCATCCAGAAGCTGCATCGGGATCTTCGTCGGGCGGATTCCGGTTAAAGTTCCCCACGGAAGACTGCGCCCGGTCTCTTCCTCAAGCAGTCGGTACAGATGCTCTTTTAACGCATTTTTCGTTTCAGCGCGATCTGCAAAGTTTACCTTAAACGTGCGAAGTCCCGGTCCTTCTACCGCTTCTTCATCCACATCCTCAAGCGTCGAATACTCATCCGTCCGGTTCGAGGTTGTACCCAACAGTCGAAGTGGTTCTCCATCCCATGCAATGGAAATCTTATCATCCGCATAATGAATCGTAAAACGCGAAACATTCTCTTCGTTTGCATTTTCTGCGAAATGATTCGTGCACGCAACATTTTTCTCATCCGCATGTGCCTCTGCCGTATAGTAGATTTCGACATCCTCCTTCGGGAAAAAGGCCTTCATCAGCGAGTGAATATCATATTCAAATTCCGTTCGGTTTAAATTTACAGTTATCATAGGTATGGGTTATACATCCTCTCATGTTCAATGCTTGTAATATCGTTGTGTCCCGGATAGACCATCGTCCGATCCGGCAGTTTCATCAGCTTGTCCTTGACTGCACGCACAAGCTGCGAAGAACTTCCCCCCTTGAAATCCGTGCGGCCGATTGATCCGCAAAACAGGGAATCTCCGGTAAACACCACATCCTCATATGGAAAATAGTAGCAGCAGCCCCCCGGTGTATGTCCCGGTGTGTGGAGCACCCGGATATGAAATCCGGCCAGGTCGATCTCCTGCTCATCCTGCAAGAATTTATCCGCGTGAAATACCAGCTCCCTGCCCATCATGTAGCTCACATTCATTTCCGGATCCTCAAGCGTCGCCTTGTCGTCCTCATAAATATAAATTGGGATATCAAATTCCTGTGCCAATTCCTCCGCACCGGTCGCATGGTCAAAATGCCCATGTGTCAGAAGAATTGCCACCGGCTTACATCCTTCCTGTCTGATGCGCTCCGCAAGCTGCTTTGCACTTGCGCCCGGATCGATCACTAAAAGTTCCTTCGTCTCCTCATTGATTGCAAAATAACAGTTGGTCTGCACCGGACCGACCACATAATGATTTACTTTCAGTTTTGACATAATAACTCCTTTACTCTCTATCAGCAAATCGAGTAGGTTACCCTACTCGATTCCATAAGTTCCACTTAACCCGTGGTTCTCTCAATATCCATTACACTTTCGATCTGACGAATCTTCTCTACGATTTTTGTAATCTGGTCGCGTCCTTTTGTTTGGAAAGCGACCTCGATCGTTGCGATCCCCTGCTTGCTCGTCTTCGAGTGAATACCGGAGATATTGATATCCGCCTCGGTAAATACACGGGTAATATCCACAAGAAGTCCGGAACGATCGTGTGCGAAAATCTTGATCTCCGCATGATACTCGCCAAATTCCTCGCGCTCCGCACCTGCCTGCCACTCGGCCTCGATCAGACGCGCACGCTCCATATCTGACAAATGCAATATATTTACACAATCCGTACGGTGGATGGATACACCTCTGCCTCGCGTTACGAAACCAACAATCTCATCCCCCGGCACCGGTGAGCAGCATTTGCTGAAATGCACGGCAACATCATAAAGACCTTTGACCACAATGCCGCTTTTGGAATGTTGCGGAGCCTCTGCCGGCTTATTCTCAGCAACGCTGTCGAGCACATCCTGATCCGTCACAAGAACCGGATGATCCTTCTGATATTCATCATACATACGGTTGACAATCTGGCTTTCCTTTAAGCCGCCATGGCCAACCGTGGCCAGACAGGAATTCCAATCATGGAAACCATATTTGCGGATGATCTTCTCCTGATATTCCGGCTTATTGATTTCACCGAAATTGATACCTTTGGATTTGGCATATGCGGTAATCAGGTCCTTGCCATGCTGAATATTTTCTTCTTTTAATTCACTTCTAAACCACTGGTTGATCTTGTTCTTTGCCTGCGTACTCTTGACAATATTCAGCCAGTCGCGGCTCGGGCCTCTCGAATTCTGCGAGGTAATGACTTCGATCCGGTCTCCATTCTGAATCACATAATCGATCGGCACCAGTTTACCATTGACCTTTGCACCGACCATCTTGTTGCCGACCGCCGAATGGATGCTGTACGCGAAATCGATCGGTGTCGATCCGTTCGGAAGATTCTTGACATCTCCGGACGGAGTAAAACAAAATACCGTATCGGAAAAGAGATCTAAGTCGCTTTTCAGCAGCGTCATAAACTCTTTGTTATCCGACATATCCTGCTGCCACTCAAGAATCTGCTTGAGCCAGCTTAATTTTTCTTCCTCTGTAACCGTCGTTGAGGTTGCGCATCCATTGTTTGCTTCCTTGTATTTCCAGTGGGCAGCGATACCATACTCCGCAGTACGATGCATCTCAAAAGTCCTAATCTGGATCTCAAACGGCTGTCCGCTCGGTCCGATCAGCGTCGTATGCAGCGACTGGTACATGTTCGGCTTCGGCATCGCGATATAATCCTTGAATCGTCCCGGAATCGGTTTATACTTTTCATGCATGATTCCAAGTGCCGCGTAACAATCCTTGATGGAGTCCACAATAATCCGGATAGCGAACAGATCATAGATCTGATCGATCGTCTTGTCCTGATTCTTCATCTTCTTATAAATAGAGAAGAAATGTTTTGCACGTCCCGAAATCTCTGCCTTGATACCTGCCTTCTCAATCTCCGCACGTACTTCTTCCACAAGACTTTGCACATATTCATCCCGCACATTCTTGCGCAAAGCGACTTTCTCCACCAGATCATAGTAAGCCTCCGGCTCCAGATACTTCAGCGACAGATCATCCAGCTCAATCTTAATCTTGCTGATACCAAGACGTTGTGCGATCGGACAATAAATTTCCTGCGTCTCACGCGCGATACGGATCTGCGCCTCGCGCGACTGATACTTAAGCGTCCGCATATTGTGCAGACGATCCGCAAGCTTGATCATGATAACACGGATATCCTTTGCCATCGCAAGAAACATCTTCCGAAGATTCTCGGCCTGCATCTCAAGGCGGTCCGCATTCTTATCTTTCGGATTCTTGATATTGTCCGTCAGATGCAGATGCTGCAGCTTGGTCACACCATCAACAAGTAAAAGAACTTCCTCGCCGAACTCCTCTTTCATCTGCTCATTCGTCATCACGGTATCTTCCAATACATCGTGAAGAAGTCCGGCAGCGATCGTCTCTTTATCCAGCTCAAGTTCCGCCAGAATGATTGCAACGCAAAGCGGATGAATGATATAAGCCTCGCCGGATTTACGCACCTGCCCCTCATGTGCCTTATACGCAACCTTATACGCCTTCTCGATCAGAGAGATATCGGTCGAAGGATGGTACTTCCTGATACTCGCGATCAGGTCTTTGTACAGATCCTCCGGTTTTGCAAATTCTTTTGTTGTCTTAATCGTTCCGGGACCCGAATGAAATTCCTGTTCGATTCGTTCCAGTTCTTCTGTAGAAATGTCTGCCATCTGCTCACCCGCTCACTATATTTACACTCTTAATATAATGTTTTATTATATTTTATTTTTTCCGTTATTGCAAGATTTTGTGCAAGGTTCTTGCCTTTTTCTCATGTTTACAGCTCACTTTCCACGCAATTTACAGTTTCCACAAGACCGCATCGATACCGGACTGCTACAATTGATACACATATCTTCGCATCATGCTTCCGGATACATCCGTGTCTTCCAGATATACAAATCCCAGTTTTTCAAGAAGTGCAATGGATGCGACATTGTCCTCATCCGTCAAAGCATTCAGCCGTTCAAATCCGGTATTTTTACGGGCATACTCAATAATCACAGAGCACACTTCATAGGCAATCCCCCGGTGCTGCCACCGCGGGTCAATGACATAGCCCATCTCCAGTTCCACCACATTCCCATAATCGCGGTTTTCCAAGCCGGCCCGGCCGATGATACGTGGTCGGCGTTTTTCTGCTATATCCGTTTGCACCTCCGTCTGTTCATCCGGACATTGCTGCAGCTTCGCTTGGTTCCTGTTTCCAATCGTCGGTCCGGATTCGGCACGATTTCGACAATCACACTGTCTCTCTGTGACGATCCACATGCCGTATTCGAAATATCCGTACATATTCTCGATGTAGCACCTCTGGTATTCCTCTTCCTCCTCGCGCGGAAAAAGCGGTTCAATATATCCCGGCACTTTTTGCCCATTTTCGATCCGGTAAGAAACACCCGGCTGATCATAGAGTGCCACCAGACCATCCATATCATCCATCGTAAATTCCCGCAGGATCCAGCGATCCGTCCGGGCAATCTCCCACGGAAGATGATGTTCTCTCTCATACACTCTTTCCAGAAAAAGCGTATCCACTTCCTCGAAGCCTTCGACGATCATTCTCACGCCGTTCAAAGAGCATGATGAATTCTCATCTGACCGGTTGTCATACCCAAGCGTTGCCAGTCCCAGCATCTGTGCTGCACGCAGGCTCTCCTCCGTTGCTGCAATATATAACACATTCGCAGGACCGATGTTATTTTGTATCATTGTATCCTTAAGCCGGTCTGCATATTCCGGAATTCTCGCTTTGGAATTCATTTGCGCTGATGATTTTGCTTGCTCATTTGATGTGAATTGCATATTGGGTACTTCGCAATACATATATCGATTTTTTACATCCTTTGCCAGCAATTCCGGTGACCATTCACCCTCCCGGTACATGATCGTAGTCAGGCGGAGTCTCTCTGCGGACATATTCTGTTGTTTTTGCTTCATATCCCCTTATTCCTTTAAATAAAATGTGCGCTTGCTGCGCATCCTCGCGGAGCGTTTTTAAATCATAGGAAGGAATTTCCTATGATTCCAAAAAAGGCAGATCCCGAAGAATCTGCCTTTTTGTTTAATTACTATACAGTCTCCGGCTCCGGATATTCCTCGCCGAATGTTTCAACGACAACTGTCTCCATCACCTGATTCTCAAGCGGACGGTCGCTGTAATCGGTTGCGACCTCTGCGATCGCATTGACCACATCCTGTCCCTCGATGATCTTGCCGAATGCTGCATATGCACCGTCAAGATGCGGAGCATCCTTGTGCATGATAAAGAACTGGCTTCCTGCGGAGTTCGGCATCATGGAACGCGCCATGGAGAGAACGCCCGCGGTATGCTTTAAGTCATTCTGCACACCATTCTGTGCGAACTCGCCTTTGATTCCATATCCCGGGCCACCCATTCCGGTGCCTTCCGGATCACCACCCTGAATCATAAATCCATTGATGACACGGTGAAAGATCAATCCGTTATAAAAGCCTTTGTTTACAAGGCTGATGAAGTTATTAACAGTGTTTGGTGCGACTTCCGGATAGAGTTCTGCTTTCATCACTTTTCCGTCAGCCATCGTAAATGTAACAATTGGGTTTGCCATAATCATTTCCTCTTCTTTCTTTTATTTTCTATACGTTTCCTCGTATTATATAGTAGTAGTTTTTAGAGACCCTCTCCAAGGTCTTTTTAACTATTAAGTCATAGTCTTTTC
>CAKRKX010000031.1 GCA_934358675.1 uncultured Agathobacter sp.
CAAATGCACTGGATGCAAAAAAAGCATGGATTGAAGCTGCATTAGAAGACGGTGTAGAGATTCATGAACCAGACAGTCTGGAAGACTATTCTGGACAGTTTAAATTGAGAATTCCTCGAAGCCTACACAGATCACTGGCAGAGCATTCTCAGAGAGAGGGAATCAGCATGAATCAATACTGTGTGTATCTACTTTCCAGAAATGATGCGGTGTTTTCAAAATAAATGTTGTCAAGTTTATTTACAGCATTTATAATGCTTTGGCAACAAATTGGCAACAGAAAATCAGCGAGCCAAAATAATATATGTAACAGAAATAAAATAACGGCTAAAAAGATATAAAACTTAAACAAATATATTTAATAATATCTTTGGACTTGCCGAGTTTGAATAAGGGGTTGTTGAAGTGCTTATCAGCGAAAGAGTCTTCCTTTTAATGGATAAGAACGGACTAAGTCAAAAAGAATTTTCAGAGCAGACCGGAATTTCCCAAAGTACGATCAGTGATTGGAAACGGAAAAAAACAAATCCATCTGCGGACAAAATACTTAAAATATGTGAAGTATTACATATTACGCCAAATGAATTATTAGCAGAGGGAACAGTTCATGATGATGGCAGGATGGATTATGTATTTGCACTGAATAAAGACGAAGAGGTTGTTCTGGAAAGTTTCAGAAGTCTGGAAAGCCGACAAAAAGAACGATTGTTGGGCTATATGACTGCTTTGAAGGAAAATAAGTAACACTATAAATCGTATGTCAGGGATATCTTGACATACGATTTCTTTTGCAATAAAATACGTATATACGATACGCATATAAATAAAAGGAGCGGAGAAAAAATATGGGAGATGTAAGTATCATTGCAAGGCGACTTGAGGATGGTCATGTTCAGTATGGATGGAGTGGAAATGGTGGATATTATAAAGTGGTAGGGGTACGTCTGCTGTTATGGTATCTGGATCCTGAAGATGTAGAATACCTTTTTGGATTAGGACAGACTGCATTAATCGGAAAACGCGGAAGCGAATATGGAGGATACCGTTGGCTTGAAACACATAGCCTTACAGGTGAACCGTTTTGGTTAGATCGTTCGGAACGAAGCATTTTCAGCAGAATTGCATTTATTGATTATGGATATTTTTATGATCTGGATCACAAATGGTACTATATCATTCCAGGACCGTTCAGGATTAAGATGCCTCTAGAGTTGATCGACCAGAATGTAGATGAACAAAACTATGAATTTGATTTTCGTAAAAGAGTTCAGGATAAAATACTTCGTTACATTTTTGGGGATTATAGAGAAAAGAATTCAGAGTTTGCTGAGTTCTTGGATAAAGAAGGATACTGTGTAGAGGATATCCTTGAAAATATAAGCAAAGATGGATTGTTATCGGTTATGGAATTCTATCATAAGTATCAGAAAATATATGATTATTTTGATGATTGGATTCTCATTAAAACAAATGAAGAAGATACTGAAATCACAGATATTGTTGTGAAGAAAATGAGTGAAAAACATGTGGAGACATGCGAGTGGTAAGATAAGGAGTTTAGCTTATGGGAACAAATTTTTATCTGATGAGCAACAGTAAGAAGTTGGTTCGAGAAAATTTCGCAGTTGAGAAGAATTATGGAGTTATAGATGTCGAATATGAACTTGTAGATGAGCCATATCTAGGATATCAGATTCATCTTAATAAAATAAGTTGTGGATGGCGACCGTTATTTCAGAGACATAAAAACATTAAGACCTTTAAGCAGTTAGAAGATTTTTGCATGAGGAATCATAATAGCGTTGAAATCTATGATGAATATGGTGGAAAGTATACATGGAAGCAGTATTATGACAAAGTATATCATCACAGTCAATGTAAAGAAGAACCATATAAATGGGTATATGAACCAGATCCTCTTTTTAAGGACAATAAACCTACATTACATGTTGTGCCATGTACGGAAAGTGAAGCAGAGATATATATGCCTTTCTGTCATAAAGAATATCGAGAAAAGGAAAGACGCGCACGGGAGCGGTTTCATGCGCATGAAAGACCATGGTATGGTGCAAAGTATTGGGAAGATCCGGATTTCCTATTTGATTGGATGGAAGGTGAGTTTTGTTAAATAGGAGAAGGCTTATGTAAAACTAAATTAAGCGAGAAAAAGGCAAGTTGAGGATAATATTTATTTGAAAATAGAAAGGCTACTCAAATAGGTATTTATTTTTATTTTCTCCCTTTTCAGAAAAGTGTTCTTACTGTATAGTTCCGATTAAAAGCTGTATATTATACATATTTATGTGATTTTTATTCATTTTTGATCTTGTCTGGTAAAAAATTCTTTATGCTCGTTATATAGTCCCATATGCACAAAAATAAAGAACTGATATCCGTTTTTGTTCGGGTATCAGTTCTTATTCCGATAAACTATTTCTTTATGTTAAGGAACAATTACAGTATGTATCCTGTCTTTGTTGGTGCTGGATGGCTGTTCTCCGGGCTCTGTACTTGTTCCGCCATTTCCTCCAGGTGTAGTCGGCGTATTCTTTGCTGTCATCTTACATGAACCTGTACAACCGCCAATACAGGTGCCAGTGCATGCTGCTAAACAATTACCTTTGCAATCGTTTTTACATCCATTTACACATGAACCTTGACAACTGCCTGTACAGCTACCTTGACATGTTCCTGTGCATTCGCCTGTGCAGGATTCTTTACATCCTGTGCTACATGCACCTGTACAATCTGCTCCACAAGTAGTTGTGCAGGTCGTATTACATGCACCTTTGCAATTGCCATCACAACTTCCAATCTCTGCTTCACTACTTGTATTACATGTTGTGTTACAACCTGTACATGAGGTTTCACATAAACCTTTACATGTCGATTCACAATTTGATTCACAACCAGCTCCACAACTGCCAGAGCAGGTTGTATTACAACCGGTGTCACAACTTGCATTACAACCGCCCGTACATGAAGTATTACAACCACCTGTACAATCTCCATAGCAACCACCTTTACACGAACTGTAACAACCGCTATCACAAGAGCCACAGGAACCACTGCAGGAACCTCCACAATAACTACTGCAACTACCACCACAATAGCCTGAACATTCACCACTGCAAGAAGTGTTACAACCACCCGAGCAGCTTGTGTTACAACCGCTGCTACAACCTCCTAAACAACTGCTGACACATTGTCCTCCACATGATGTACAACTACCTGAACATGTTCCTGTACAATCTTCTTTGCAACCACTTCCACAACCTTTGCATTTGCCCTCACAATCGCCTGTACAGGCTGTACAGTCATCTGTACATTTACCCTTGCAGTCTCCAGTACAATGAGTTTTACAATCTCCTTTGCACGAACCTTTACAGCCGGTCGTACACTCACCTGTGCAACTATGTCCACAATGACCATCACAATAGGCACAATCTGCACTACACGTACCATCACATTTTTTACAGCCACCTCTATGCCCACCTTCACAAACTGCTGTACAGTTGGAACACCCTGTGCATGAACTTGAACATCCATGGCCGCAGCCTTTACATCCTTGACAACCACCTTTACAGCCGGAACAGTTGTTACTACAAGCACCACCGCAATCATTACAATGTCCTTTACAATCACCAGAACAACTACTATTACAACTACTTTTGCAAGCGGCTTTACATGGACATGATGCCAGTACCCTTGAACTGCCAAACTGTTCTACCTCCTCCGCTGTTACGCCTATCATCCCTACTAGTGCAATAGCTTCGGCTCCACGCATAATTTCAAATCCATTGTGGGTCTCTTGTTCTTCCTGCTTGTCTATCTCTGATATTTTCTGAGTATCATTATTAACGTAATCATCCTCATAAGGTTCAGCAATAGGTTTTATAATATCTATACTGTCTTGCCCTCGTAAAATATTGCTCATTTGTTTCTACCTCTCATTCTAAACATAAAAATAAATTTTTCTTTTATTTACTTCTATGTTGATATCGAGGTATACAAAAAAGGACCCAGATGTCTGATTACCTGAGTCCTTTGATAAATGTACTATTGTTTATTAAATAAGCTTGATACTTTTTACGGTGTCGTATTCCTTAATAAAGTTGTTAGAATACTCAAAACAATATATTTTTCCCGTTTTTTTATCTTTGATATAACAGCAATAGTCTGATTTAGAGCTGTCATTATCATTTGGCGTTTTCAAAATTACCTTGTAATACTTCTTATCTGAACTGTATTCCACTTTTGATTTTTCAATCTGACCTTTTGACAATTTCCAATACTTAAACCAATCACTGTCTGTCATTTTTTCAATGTTTTTTAAGCTGCTATCTTTTGTCATGTCAAACAAAAGAATATATGTTGCATCTTTATTTTTATAAAGTTTATTAACCTCTCCTATACAGCCTGTTGGTGACATTCCTCGAACTGATGTTGTAAACTGAAATGACACATTAATTTTATTTCCGTCAGCATCTGTACCTTTTGAAATTACCTTATATGTACTTTTCTTTGTTTTAGAGTTGTATAACTCTCTAACTGAGTTCCCACCACCCTCTGTACGTGTAGCAGTGTATTTATTTGATACAGTTACATTGATTACCTTTTGATTTTTGTGATTCGATTTTAACCAAACAATGATCTTGGTTTTTCCAGGCTTGCCAGCATAAATCCAATTCATGCCATCCACCTTTACAACAGATCTGTCATTGGTTACGACCTGCACCTTATCATTTTTGTAGTTGGTTTTAATATTCAATGTCTCATTTTTATATAATGTCAGCTTATTTCCTTTAACGTTTGTAACCTTAATCGCCTTTGCTTTCGCCTGTACAGGCACTGTCTGAACCGCCATGGCAGTCACCACCATTGCCAGTGCAAGCATGAAACTTACCAGCTTCTTTGAAATCTTCATTTGTCTCTACCTCCGTTTTTTGCTGTTGTTGTTATTCTTTTCTCTTTCCTTACATTATTTATTCTACCGCCATAAACCTGAAATTGCAAACCTGCTGTATACAAAATTTTTCTTTACAGGTCATTTGATTTTCACCCATGCAGACCTGAAATCTTCTCTGCTTATGGCAGACCACCACTGTCGTGCATCACCCCCTTCAAAAAACAGGTTTTCTTTTCTATTATCAGACATGCAAAAAACACTGCCTGCGGCTTCGTGTCAGAAGAAGCCTTTTGTGTCTATCGGCAGTTCTCGTCCTGTAATGCCCCTGTAAGTAATGTGCTTCATTTTTACGCGTGTCGCATTATCCACATATCCTGTCGCGATATGGAACAGTCTCTGCATCAGTTCATTTTTGCTCTGTTCCTTTTGTTTTTCCAGCCACCAGAACATCATCAGGTAAAGGTCGAGATATTTTGTCGCGGGTCTGTCTGCATGTTTCCCAAGGAACCGCTTCAGGGAACTGTGCAGGCTGTTCACCCGTCCAAGGTTAAACGTTCCTGAAAAATGCTGTTTACTTGGGATTTCCACATGACGGATGTTGTTTGTATGGCAGAGATATTTGTAGCTGTGATGCCCGTCGGTAACCAGAACTGCCTCACCTTTTAACCTGCCCTGCAGGTACTTCTTCACATCACTGCTGTCTGCTGAACCTGCGCTGACCGGCTGCACATAAATATGGTTGCTCCTGTCAACCGCAGTGAGTATGCAGACCTGCTGGTGGTTCCTGTCAATCATGTCACAGCCTGTCAGTTTCTTCTGGCTGCCCATGATCATTTCCCTCAAACAGTGCGGTTTTGCCTTCGCAAGCCTGTTAAAATCTTTCCCTATGTAATCAATCCGTTCTGCCTTTGTCCTATGGTGCCTTGGAAGCCTGCCAAGGGTGTCAATAAACCAGTTTCTGTCCCTTTTCCCCTTGAAAGAAAGACGGACATAAGTGCCATCAGCCTCGGTAATGCTGTTAAATGTATCGCAATAACCATAAATGTCCTGAATCATTTTGTACAGTTTTATGCGGCACAGCCATGCAGTGGCAGTACTCACATTCATGTTTTTCGCAATATTTGTCAATGATTCCCCATTGATCGTCCCACGCACTGCTTCCAGCCACTGCCATTCCTGCAAATGTGTGTAGTGTGTAATAAGCCCGTAATTTTCGCTAAAAGTCTTGCCGCAGTCTTTGCAGAGATACCTCTGCACACCGCCTGTTGTTTTGCCGTGCCTGTTAAAAGAGAGGGAACCACAGTGCGGACAGCAGGAGATTTCTGCTTTGGGCTTGCCTCCATTTTCAGAAAGCCCATCTTTTTCCACACAGGCTTTCTCTGCCTGTCTGCAATCACTGTTTTTTGTATGCTGTTTTTCTGCAAGCTGTGCTTTCAGTTTTTCAAAGATTACCACAAGCTGGTCATTGTTGAGTTTTTCCACACCATGGATCACCTCTCCATAGTCCATGGTATCTGCCAGAAATTTCAGCAGGGTATGTTTCATTTTTCCTGCTATCCATCCTCCGCAGAGTCCTTCTTTTTTCTGTCCCTGTGAGGTCTGAGATTTTCACAGGCACAAAGACTCCTGTAGACAGCAACTTTTTGGATATCCAGTGCTTTTTTCCGGTTTTCCAGTGCTTTTTGCTCCAAAGCTGCTGCGTTGTTCAGATAAACTTCAGCCTTGTCAAACTCACTCTTTGCAGAATCCATATATTGTTCTGCCATGGACACCATTGCAAGGTTGTTTTTGTTGTCCGGAAGTGTATCGAACCAGACCTCGTCATGTGTATGGTAGAAGAGGATTGTCTGCATCAGTATTCCATAATTGTCATATGGCACTTTGCCTGTTTTCTTTGCCTGAATGATAATACTCATTTCATGGGGCAGGATGAGTTCCACACCCAGCTGTTTTGCATACAGCCGTGTCTCTTCTGACGCATCTGATGTGGAAAAGACCACAGGAATACAGTTGTCTGCCGTTGCATTTCTTACATGCATTCCTGCATAAACCTCTGCAACTGCGGTCTTTTCCAACGGTACTTTGTGGTTTTTACACTGGATGTAAAACAAAAATTCCTTGTAGGAGCTTTTTCCATTGTGACTGAAAGTTGCGCAGATATCCACGCCCCCGTCAAACCCTGCCTTGTACTGTACAGGATCTGCGATGTTCGCCTTATTTGTCCGCCATGCTTCCAGACCACTCTGGTTCAAAATATCCACGATCAGTTCTTCATACGATTTTCCTTTTGCTGCTGCGCTTGCCATAATCAGGTACCCCTTTCTAACAGTGCCCAGAGCACTGTGTAAAAAATTTAAGTACCTCAACATATTTTAATGTCGTTTACATACGTCTGGTGCTTAAAAGGGGGATGTCCGTGCAGTTTTTGAAAAACTCCCTGCATAAACCTAAAAACCCGGTGCATTTTTCTACAATCTCGTTGGAAACTTTCCTTTTGTATCAAGACTGATTTCCCTTGACTGTAATTCTGCCATGGTGACCTGATTCACCCGTTCTCTGGTGTCAATATCAGGAATTTCGTCATTCATTATGTTATATAGTGCCTGAACCTTTTCTTCTACCGGGTAATCTTTGTATTTCTGGAGCCACCAGAAAAGCATGAGATTTAAGTCAAGGTATTTAATCGAAAATGCCCTGCCTTTGTATCTGTCAAGGTATGATTCCATACCGCTGTGGAGGCTGTTGACTTTTGCAAGGTTGTATTTCCCTGCGGTATGCTGTCCCGCCGGGACAACTTCGTGTCTGGCTTTAGTTCCATAGAGCACACGGTTATATGCATTGTGGTCATCTGTGACAAGTACGTTGCTCCTGTCAGGGATAAACCTCGGTTTCAGCTTGCTCTTTGCCATTGCCTTTTCCAGCCTTCCAACGGCAACAGGCTCAATATAGAGTTCTCCTGTGGTGTCAATCAGGGTGAGGATGCAGATCTGCTCATTGCTGATGCCGCGTTTTACTTTTTCTGACTCTCCTGAGAGCAGGTATTCCAAAAAATCTGGTTCCTCTTTTTGTAACCTGTCATATAAACCAGCCTGCTGTAAATATTCCACCCGTTGAGCATAGTTCCTGTGATGACGCGGCATTCGGTGAAGGATGTAAATAAAGAATTCCGGGCTGCGTTTGCCCTTGAAGGATGCCCGGTAATAGTATTCGTCCGCTTCGGCGAGTCCTTTGAAAAGGTCACTGTAGCCATACATAGTTGCGATTGCCTGATTCACTTTGATTTTACATAGCCAGGCGGTGCTTACGGAGATATGGGCATCTGCTGCAATCATGGGAAGGGAGTGATCATAAACAATCCCCCGTATGACTGTTTTCCATTGTTCACTGGTGAGATGGGTGTACCTGAGACTGTCTCCATGGTTTTCGCTGAATGTTTTACGACAATCCTTGCAGATATAGCGCTGCATGCCAGAAGAAGTGCATCCATGTTTTTTGTAATGGGTGCTCTTACAGTAGGGACAGCAGGAGAATTTGGATTTGCCTGCTTGGGGCTGTACCCTTGGAGAGTCAGAACTGCTTTCAGAACTTTCTTTTGCTTTCAACTGCGTTTGTAACTGTTCCAGTTCTTCTAGGGAAAGACTGTCAATAAACTCCTGTAGTTCTTTGTCTGTCAATGCCATAAACTTCCACTCCTTTTATAAAATAAATATTTTCTTATTCTTACTAAAGTGTAGTTTTTCAGGACGTGAAAAAAGGCTCTCCAGAAGTTCTGGAAAGCCTTTGTATATGGTATTTAATTTTTACATTGCATGCATGATTTGTGAAATGTATATTTATACTGTTGAGTTAAGAAACACACAATTCTGAAAAGGGAGTTTATTTTTTACTGTGGTAAAACAATATATCATTCATATATGGAGGAAATCGATATGTTTTACAGAGATGTTATCAACAGAGATAAAGTTAGTAAACTACTGAAAGACGCAATGTTGAGACAGTATGGAACTGTTAAGGAATATGCAAGTCAGACCGGGCAGGAGTATAAAAAAGTGCAGTCTTGGACTAGTGGAAAAAGATTACCTGAATTGGAGGATACCATTGCAACTTGTAATATTTTAGATATTCCATTGGAATACGCATTGGTAGGATCCAATAGGGAACTTAATTATTTGGAGAATGATACTGAGACAGAAGATGAATATGCATTGAAAGCTAGATTTATGTATCCAAATTTACTTTTTGTGGATGTTGCGTTGTTGATTCCATTATTGAGCATGGATAAGTTAATGGATATCGTTTATAGAGTTATTGATTGTAATGATAGTTTTTATGTGTATAATTTATTTAGACATTCAATAAAGGGTGAATCGGAAGAATGGAAGTTTTGCATATATTGTCTGCAACAAAGGAATAGCCCTCTAGTATATGGAGTAGAAAAAATAAACGCGACACGAGTTGAAATTCAAGAATGGAATATGAAGTATCTAAAAAGGAAAAAAGCTTTTTTTGATAATTATAAAGCGTTAAACAGTACGATAAATATTTTTTCACATTCAATTTAATAGGAGATCAAACATGATAATCAACGCATTTGACAACTCAGAAGTAATATTCGGACCGAAGGACTTTTACGGTGAACAAAAACATTTATGCGAGAAATGCATGATCATATTTTCTGAATTGATCTTCGATTATATGCTCGAAATCTATACGCATGAGACTGTCGGTACCATAAGGTGCTGCAACGGAATTACGCCGGTATATGTATTTGAAATAGAAGGCATGAAGATCGCAGGCTATTTGAGCCATATCGGATCAGCGTTGGCGGGAAGCGATGCGATCGATGCAAACTGGCTGACCGGTGCCGACAAGTTTATTATGTTTGGATCGGCCGGCTCGCTGGACAGCGATGCAACGACCGGAAAATTTGTTATTCCGACGGAAAGCTACCGGGAGGAGGGATTCAGTTACCATTATGCGTCGCCTGCTGATTACATAAAGATAAAGAATTCGGATATGGTAAAAAGCATATTTGATGAATTGAAACTCCCGAGTGTTCAGGGAAAAGTCTGGACAACGGATGCTATCTATCGAGAAACAACAGCGAAGCTCGATGCAAGAAAAAGCGAGGGCTGCATTGCTGTCGAGATGGAACTTGCAGGTGTTCAGGCTGTGTGTGATTTTTACGGTTGGGAATTGTATGATTTTCTTGTTACGGGTGATGTTCTCGATCAGGCAGTTTATGATGTTTCGGGATTTGCACATGCCAATCATGGTGTGGAGAAACTATATATTGCAATTGAGATTGCAAAGAGAGTATAGAATAGGTCTTGTAAATCTGAAAATCAATCGAGAGGTATTGGTAATATGCGTGGTTCAATAGAAAATGTATCACAACTGCAGAAACCGTTGAATGATTTGCAATTGGAAAACCAGATATCAAAAAATATATTGGACAAGGCAGGATTGCCATATCATCATAAGGAAATAGCGGCATTTGTTTTATCAAATGGCTCTAGTTTGGCTCTATTTGTGGGCGGAGTAATATAAAAAATGTGTGTTGAGAATTCATAGTAGGAGGAAACAAAAATGTTTAAGGTTGCGATATTACAAAAACGTTCCATTCATGCACAAATAGATAAAAATATTGAAAGTATCATTATGGCAATGAAAGAGGCTTCGGAAAACCAGGCGGATATTCTGTTGCTGCCGGAATGTTTTATTACAGGATATGATTTGCCTATGTCATATGAAAAAAGTATTGCAGATGATGATCTAAGAATTGCAAAAATATGTGAGTATGCTAAAAAATATAAGATAGGCGTAGTACTTACTGCGTTTACAAAAGGCAATAAGCAACCGCAGAACTCAGCCTTTGTTATCAATAAATCGGGCAATATATTGATGAAGTATTCTAAGGTACATACATGTGATTTTGCAGATGAAAGAAATGTTGAATCAGGGAAAGAGTTTAAGGTGTGCGATTTTGAAGGAATACAATTAGGCATTATGATCTGTTATGACAGAGAGTACCCGGAAAGCGCAAGAATACTGATGCTAAAAGGTGCAGAAGTTATTCTTGTACCGAATGATTGCGGTTCTATGCAACCAAGAATCAGAGCGCTGTCTACAAGAGCATATGAAAATATGGTTGCAGTTGCTATGGCAAATCCGAATGGAGATAATGCTGGATGTTCCTGCGCATTTAGTCCCATTTGCTGGGATAGAAACGGGGAATGTGTTGATAACACAGTTTTGCTGGCTGACGATAAGACAGAGGGGATTTTATATGCGGAGCTTGATATGGAAGCTATCAGAGAATATAGGAATCGGGAAATGTTAGGAAACACATTTCGTAAGGTAGAAGCATACAGTCAGTTGTTAAGTAAAGAAATCAAGAAACCATTTATAAGGGATGGTCGGAATAGATAAACCAGGAGGAGAGTGTTTTAAGTCGTTAGGATTAAAAAGAGGAACAGTACAGCTTGGTAAAATTTAGGAGTTTAGTTGAGTGCAAAGCATTGGTAAGATTAATGTCACAAATGGGGGCATTTATCACGGAATAGGCTTGCGCTCAAGTATACTTGAGTTGGTATAATAATAGCAATCAAAGGATTTGTATAGCAGGAGGTAATGATGTATACAGCAGACGAAAAACGATATGATACAATGAAGTACAACCGATGCGGCAAAAGCGGTCTGAAGCTGCCGATTGTATCACTTGGATTCTGGCACAATTTTGGCGATTTTTCTTCTTATGACAATATGAAACAGATGTGCTTTACCGCATTTGATCATGGTATCACACACTTTGATCTGGCAAATAATTACGGACCGGAAGCCGGCAGTGCGGAGAAGCACCTCGGCATGATCCTTAAAGAGGAACTGGGGGCATACCGCGATGAACTGTTCATCAGCACCAAAGCCGGATATGACATGTGGAAAGGCCCTTATGGGGACTGGGGCAGCCGAAAGTATCTGATTGCGAGTCTTGATCAGAGTTTAAAACGCCTCGGTCTTGATTATGTGGATATTTTTTATCATCACAGAATGGACCCGAATACGCCTCTTGAGGAGACCATGGGCGCATTGGATCAGATTGTAAAAAGCGGAAAAGCTTTATATGCCGGTCTGTCAAATTATGACGGAGAGACTATGAAGAAGGCGTGCGAAATTCTGGACAGTCTGAAATGCCCGTTTGTTATCAATCAGAATTCTTACAATATCTTTAATCGTACCATTGAGAACAACGGCTTAAAACAGGCGGCAAGAGAGTGTGGCAAAGGTATTATTTCGTTCAGCCCACTGGCGCAGGGCATGCTCACGGACCGTTATTTAAACGGAATTCCGGAGGACAGCAGAATCATGACGGATGGAAGATTCCTGCACAAGGATCAGCTTGATGCACGGCTGGATCAGATCCGGAGATTAAATGATCTGGCAGCACAAAGGGGCGAGACGCTGGCACAGATGGCGCTCAAGTGGGTGGTAAAAGATGATGATGTGACAAGTGTACTGATCGGGGCATCGAAGCCGCAGCAGATCCTCGAGAATCTGAAAGTGATGCAGGCTGCCGATTTCACGAAGGAAGAACTGGCCTTAATCGACGAAATTTCAATGTAAAAAAGGCTATGCGGTTACGAATGTAAGGGCATGCATGAAAACACTGAGTCACAAGATTTCTCTTGACAATTAATCGGATAAGGATTAAATTAACGTTAATTAAATATTTCAAGACAAAAGAGCGATGTGGTTCACATATCGCTCTTTTTGTCTTTTGGAGGAAAGGGAGAAAATGGAATATGGAAAAATTAAGCAGTATGATCTCAACAATTGATGACTTCGTCTGGGGACCGGTGATGCTGATCCTGTTGGTTGGAACCGGTATTTTCCTGACATTTCGAACGAGATTTCTGACCTGGAGAAATCTTGGGTATGCACTAAAAAGTACATTGAGTAAGGAAGCGCGCACCAAGAGCCGCGGCGAGGGTGATGTATCACCGTTCTCGGCACTCACCACGGCGCTTGCCGCAACGATTGGAACCGGCAATATCGTTGGTGTTGCGACAGCAATGGTTTCCGGAGGTCCGGGAGCACTCGTTTGGATGTGGATATCTGCCGCATTTGGTCTGACTTCGAAATTCTCGGAGTGCATGCTTGCGATAAAGTACCGTGAGGTCAATGAAAAAGGCGAGATGAGCGGCGGACCGATGTATACAATGAAAAAAGGAATCAAGAACAAGAAACTCGGTTCCACGCTCGCATGGCTTTTTGCGTTGTTTGCAGTGATTGCGTCTTTTGGAATCGGAAACATGACGCAGGGTAATTCGATTTCCGGTGCCCTTAAATCGACTTTTCATGTACCGACATGGGCAAGCGGAAGTGTAATCACGGTATTGGCATTACTTATCATTGTAGGAGGAATCAAGTCGATTGCAAAGGTTTCATCGGTTGTTGTTCCTCTTATGGCAATCTTCTATGTGATCTGCGGACTGATCGTAATCTTTGGAAATCTTTCCAATCTTCCTGCCGGTCTTGCAATGATCTTTAAGATGGCATTTTCGGTAGAAGCTGTTGGCGGCGGTCTTTGCGGAACGATCGTTGCATCCATGATGAATGCGATGCGGTATGGTGTTGCGAGAGGCGTTTTCTCTAATGAAGCCGGAATGGGTTCGGCAGCAATTACAGCGGCTGCAGCGACAACGGATAATCCGGTTCGTCAGGGCTACATAAATATGACAGGTACATTCTGGGATACAATCGTTGTCTGTACGATTACCGGTCTTGCAATCGCTTCGTCCGGTGTGCTTGGCATGACGGATGCAGCAGGCGAATATTTGACAGGATCGGATATTACGATCGCGGCATTTGAGACGGTGCTCGGCTCCGCTGGAGGATGGCTCGTTACGATCGGAATCGCATTATTTGCCTTTTCGACCATCCTTGGTTGGGAGTATCACGGAGAAAAAGCATTTGAATATCTGCTGGGGACACATAAATACAATATGATTTACAGAGTTGTATTTTCGCTGGTTGTGTATTTTGGATGTACACAGACGCTTAGCCTTGTATGGAATTTCTCGGATATCGCCAATGCGCTGATGGCAATCCCGAACCTGATCTGCATGCTGATTTTAAGTGGTGAGATCGCACATGATATTCAGGCGTTTCAGCCGGAAATTGATAAGAAAAAATAGCAAAATTCAAAAGAAATAATTTACTTTCTGTTAAGAATATGTTATGATTGAGTAACAGAATTGTAACAATTAGGAGGAAGTATGTTAAGGAAAGGTAAGGTGTGGGGTAAGAAGCTTGTTGCAGGCATTCTGCTCGCAGTGATGGTATTGGGGAATACCACTGTATCGACGCAGGCTGCAACGAACGGCACGGAAAAGAATGTGGCGGTTGTTCAGGAAGACAATTACCGCAAGACACTGTGCAAGGGGTTTCTTGGTAAAAGCTACGGAAGTGTAGTAGACGGAATTCGCTGTGATTGCAGCGGTTATACGCGGGCGGCATTGAACCGCATGGAGAGCAAAGGCAAAAACGGTACGGCGCTCAAGGATGTTGAGGTTGGTGCCACAAGCTCAAGTGCCTGGGTAGGCGGTTCCAGCATCACTTATACGACCGGTGTTGCGGAAGACGGAGAGATTTCATGGGCAAAGCAGACGAAGCAGTCGATCGGAAAGAAGACGACCGGTGCTTCGAAACTGTCAGATCTGGAGCTTGGTGATGTTGTTGTGTATGGTCGCGGAAGTTCTACGACACATGTCGCTGTTTACTTCGGTAAGTTTTCATCGATGGATGAAGTGAAGGATTATCTTGAAGATCTTGGACTTTATGATCGGGGAACGTTAAAGAAAGTCAGCGGAGGTAAGTATCAGCTGAACGGAAGAACCGTGATTCGTCAGTATGGCAGCAGTTCGTACTGGAGAATTCATGCCACATCCAGAGGCATTCTGATCGACAATGATATTGCGGGGACAAGCCCGTATACATCATCCTTTGGAAGCTGGAAGTGGACATTTTCTTCGGGAATCCGTGTAATGGAATAAAAAGACTTTTAAAAGTCCGACGTGGTATTCAGACCGCGCCGGACTTTTTTGAATTATGTACAAAAAATGCGAAATTGTGTACAAAAACCGCGGATCGCTTTCGCTCCGTTGAAAACATGAAATAAACCATGTAAATTTTTATTGTGGGATCCGTCTGTCACGGAACCCATAATATGTTTGTAGGAGTGAAAAGAGATGGAAAGGGTAAAAAAAGTAATCAGAAAAATTTCGATCGTTTTTGCGGTTGTGCTCATGCTTGGCACAATGCTTTTGATCAATGCGACCGAAACAAAAGCAGCAACAACAAAGCTGCACACATTTTTCAAAGAACAGGGAAATATGCTGTTGTATGGATTTAAGAATGACAAGGGAAAGGTTGTGATCAAGCCGAAGTACAGGGAGGCTGGTCATTTTTCCGAGGGTCTGTGTGCAGTGTCTGAGAATACTGACGATTGGGATAAGATGGATATGGGAAAATATTGGTCTTATATCAACACGAAGGGCGAAACAGTCTTTCGCATTGCAGAACCTGTTTACGACTGCGGAAGATTTATGAATGGGGTTGCAGTTATCAGCATGTCGGGACAGAAATATCTGATCGACAAAACCGGTAAGCGATTGAATGAGAATAATTATCAGGATATCAAAAGACTGCGAAACGGTTGTTTTGAGGGTACAACGGATTATTCGACACCTCACAGTATTTTGAATAAGAAGGGGGAGATCCTGATCGAATCCTGCCCGGGAAATCTTTCGTGGTACACAAAGTATGGCTTTTTGTTTCAGTCGCAGGATGGCGAGTTATTTGTTTATAACATAAACGGAAAACAGATCTTAAGCGCAAAAGAAGGTTCTTATATGCTTGTGGACAATGCGGTATGGTATGCGCAGTCCGAGAACACCGGCTATACGATCTATAATTGGTCGGGAAACAAAACCGGCAAAGTTGATAAAAAGATAAAGCTTGGCAATCCGAATAATGCGATCGGAAATCAGGATCCATACTATTATCATTATAGCGATAAACTGCATGTCGCATGTAACGGCAGCGGAAAATATGGCTATGTGGATTGCAAGGGAAAATTTGTGATCAAGCCGGTTTACAATGGTGCAGCCGAATTTTTCGGTAATACAGCAGTCGTTCAGAAAGGAAAGCAGTACTGTCTGATCAACAAAAAAGGAAAGATTACCGCTAAATTTTCCGGATTGCAGTATGCACGCCAGCTGACCGCGCAGTTGATCGTGCTTTATCGGGAAAAAGACGGAAAACAGGCACTGATCAATACTAAGGGAAAATATGTCTGGAAGTATGGAAAAGCAATCGATTATTCTCATACCTGGGTAAATGAATCAAGTATCAATGTTTTTATCGATTATCACCAGAATGGTAAGTGTGGATTAATATCTGGCACGACCGGAAAGGTAATCATTCCGGCAAAATATGTAAAAGTTGATAATCATGGGGATTTAGAGTTTGATGAAATCGAGGCAAAACAGTACATTAAGGTGAAATCCGGTTCGACAACCACGTATTATGAGCTGGATGGAACAAAGATGGGTTCTTCAAAAAGAGATCTTAACACTTATTTCAAGATGCGTTAATGAAGCTACAAATAAAGATAAAAGAGGGAAAAGCAGATGAATAAAGTTAATCATATCATTAAAAAAGTATCGTTGTTGTTGGCAGCCATTCTGTTGCTGAACACAGTACTTGCCGGTGGAATTGTGGAAACGGAGGCGGCAACGAAATTACATCGTTACTTTGTCGTATCGAAATCATCGGGTGGTCACAAGGATGGAACGGTTGTGACTGCGAAGTGGGGGCTTAAGGACGCAAAAGGCAAAGTTGTTATGAAACCGAAATATACCTATATTTCGTGTTTTTCGGATGGAATCGCTTCTGCAAGTAGTGGACAGTATGGGGACACGCGTTTTTACATTAATACCAAAGGCAAAAAGGTTCTTTCAAAAGTTCCGGCAGGCAGTTATTATCAAAATGGTGTTGCAATCGCATCAACTTACAATAAAACAACTTATCAGACAAAGGCATATCTGGTTGACAAGAATGGTAAGAAACTGACGAAGACTTCCTACTCGGAGATCGAGCGGCTGAATAACGGATGCTTTGATGCTTCTTTTGGTTACCGGAAGCTACATGACATCATAGATAAGACTGGAAAAGTGCTTGTTGCATCATTCACCGGCTATGTGAAAGAATCGGATTATGGATTTATGATTACGGAGCAGGACAGCAGCAAACAGTCGATTTATGATCTCAAGGGCAATCTGATCATGGAGAATGCTGAGGGTGGATATTCGTTATGCGGTAATGCAATCTGGTATGAAAACAAAGATGGTAAAGAGAAAATCATTTATGACTGGAGCGGAAAAGAAGTCGGTAAAGTGAATGCGAAGGTTTCGCTGACGAATGGCGCTTCTGCTTTTGTGAATGGATTATGTCCTGCAACCGACGGAAGCGGCAAATACGGTTATGTAGATTCCATGGGCAAATTCGCAATCAAGGCGGTTTATTCCAAGGTGGGAACATTTCATAATAATCTTGCCCTGGTTACCAAAGACGGTAAAAATTATGTGATCAATAACAAAGGCAAAGTTGTGACAAGACTTCCGAACAGTATATCCGGAGATTTGCAATATTCCACCGGTGATTCGACCGGCCAGGCTTATATTGCGTTTACCAAGAATGGCAAGATGGGATTATTGTCTGCCAAGACCGGTAAAACAGTGATTCCCGCAAAATACGACTATGTATGCGTTGCGAATAAGAACGATGCAGATGCATATATTCTCGCACGTGTTTCGACAGGAACGGGCTTAAAATATACGGTATATGAAATGGATGGATTTCAGATGGGCTCCTTTAAAGGAGATGATCTGGCAGGTCTTACCTGGTAAGATGAAACGGAAGAGTTGAGATTTTTAAAAAAATCATGTAAATTTTTATATAGGGAATGTCTGTTTAACAGATGAACAAGGAATGATAAAGATAGTAACATGCAAAAGGACAAGTTAACGTTAAGGAATCTGTACAATTTTCTGATGATCCGGGATTATCCCGTTTATTCAACCGGAATCATTGGAAACGAACAGAAAAAGGGAATTACATTAAGCAAATTCTGGCGTGATACGTTGCTGCCGGAGTTCACGGGCGGTAAATACGGCAAGATGATCTGGAAAAATACGGGAAGTCGTAACCGGCATACCTCTGAGATCTGTAACCGAAGCAAACAACTGACCGTGTATGATGCATATATGGAAGAACTGACCGATAGGATCTCGCAGGAGGTAATCCTGCGACAAATCGGTCTTTTTGGTGTTTTCTTAGCAAATCATCAGTTTTCCTATAAAGTATTTTTGATCAAGATTAAGGCACTTCTGGAATGTTTTGCGAAAGAAGATGCTTCTTTTGGTGTGGAAATTCAAGGATATTTTGCAGATAATCTGGTATGGGTGAAGCAACAGGATCTGTTGAAACCGGAAGACGAGGAATTTATTGCTGGCTGGTTTCTTACGCTTTTGTCCATTCATGCGCTGACGGGCGATGCGATGAACAGCGTAAGAATGCAGGCGTTGCGAGGAAATCCGGAGTATCGGATCGCAGCATTATGGGAAAAGACGCACAAAGATACAGGTACGAAGAAGACTACATTTTTGACAACCGAGAATTGTGAGATCTGCAGCAAGGCATTGTCTCCGGAGCATTTCTGGGGCAGAGAGAGCGAACAGTTCGCTTTGCGCGAGAAGCTGCAAAGGGGCGGTCATTATCTGTTGAGCGGAATCGGCGGAACCGGTAAGACGGAGCTTCTGCGGCAGTTCCTGCGATATTGCCTAAAGAATAATGTGGTGGAATATGTGTGTGCGATCCAGTATGAAAATAGCTTTGCGGAGAGTCTAATGCGTGCATTTGCGCGATGTCAGACCGGTTCGTTTGAGGACAGCTTTCGCGAAGTGATGGGTGAATTGAAGCAGTATTGTGCGTATCACAGGGTTTTGATCCTGATCGACAATATCAATAAGACGATGGAAGAGGATGCATATCTGAGAGTGCTTGAAGATCTTCCGGCAAATATTTTTGCAACCTCGCGACTGGAGCAGATGGATGGTTTTGAGACCTATAAGGTTCATGAACTTGATCTGAAGTCGTGCAATCTGGTCTTTCGCGATAACTACAAGTTTCTGTTGGAGAAAGACGAGCTACAGAAGCTGAATACCTTTTTGGATAATCCAATCTACCGGCATACAATGACACTTCGATTGCTTGGGCAGTTTGCGGGAGCGATGCGCTGGACGCTTGATGAAATGATCCGGAAGATCTGCGTGGATGAGGATACGGGATTAAGCCGGGAGGAAGAAACGTGGCTTGGACTGCGTAAAATTTATGCAAAGCTTTATTCCAGGTATAGTCTGAATGAGAAGCAGAAAGGATTTCTGCGTATTGTGGCAGCACTTCCTTATCGAAAGTATCCGATCGCTTTTCTGAATCGGTATATGGCATATATGATGGAGGATGCCTCTGAGCTGTTTGTACCGCTTCTCAGCGAACAGGGATGGCTGGAGCGGACTGAGGATGCGGTGTCGATGCATCCGGTTATCGCGGAGAGTATTTTGGACAAACCGGTATCCCTCGATGAGGTGTATCGGTTGTATGAGGCGGTCACAGTCTGCTGGTCGGAGCAGTTTGGCAATCTTGAAGAACCGGATTGCCGCGAGAGAATGCTTGAATCGGAGGATGAGGATTTTATCCGGAGCTCGGAGCTGGTACTCGATATCTTTTTTAAGGCTTCATTTTTGGTTGATGATCAATGGATTCCGTTTATCGTGTTGGCGGCGGAACTGGTAAAGAAAAAGTATTCCCTTGCAAAGAACCGAGTAAAGCGTTTGCTGGAGATGATAGAGCATGCTAAGAAGATTTCGGATGAAATCCGTATCCGGGGATACGTGGTCTGCCTCGATATTATGGAAACATTTCTTCCGGTATTGGAGAAAGAAATCGAAAAGCAGCAGGTATGCAGAACCGTAAGCGATGATGCGTATAATCAACTGGTAAACTGGACCGCGCATCAGTTACTTTCCTATGGTGAGCTTGAGAAAGCCCAGGAGCTTTTGCTGCGTGAGGATCAGCCGGATGATGTCAATCGGTATTTTCAGCTTGGGCAGTTGGCTGCGGTGCAGATGAAAAGTGAAGAGGCTTACCGGTGGTGTACAAAGGGAATTGAATCTGCTGAGCGGGACAAGAAGAAGTACCGGGAGGATCTGTTCTACCTATGGGCAGTTAAGACGGAGATGTGCAGTGGTACAAGACGTCTGGATGAAGCGGAGGAAGGCCTGCGGCAGATGGAATTCTACATGAACAGGAACAATGTGCAGCAGGGGTGGCTTTATAATTTCTACAAAGGAAGTTATTTCTTTCAGTCCGGACACCCGGAAGAAGCGGCGGAATGTCATTTGAAGGCGCTGGAGTTCGTAAAGTTTTATTATGGAGAGAACAATATCAGCTATGCCCTTTTAAATGAGGATATAGCGATGGCACAGGAAAAGCTGAACTGCTTTGAGGAGGCTGAAAAACATCACAGGATTGCTTTGGATTATACAACGACACAGGAGGGCTTTGCGATGGAGAAAAGCCGTATCCTGAACAATATGGCAGTTATGTATTTAAGCTGGGGCAAAGCGGATGCAGCTTTGGAACATGCGAAAGAGGCATATGAGATCGCCGGGGCGGAGGAGAATCTGTCGATGGCGGAACCGGCGTATAATCTGGCAAGATGTTACCGCGCTGCAGGCGATACACAAAAAGAACTGGAGTATCTGCAGAAAGCCTATCCGGTGTTCGCCAGAATCTATGCGGACCGCAATGAGAAGACGCACCTTGCGAGGGAGCGCATCGAAGAACTTACCCAAAATGAATAAAGGCGCTCTATACAGGATTTCTCCATAAGTTCGGTAGAGTTATAGGAACAAAAATAGCACTACCTATTTTGCAGTAACATCCCTTTATTTCTTTGTTATAATCCATTAAACTACAAAGCATAGAAAACAATCACATACGGGATTTGATATTGTGGAGGAAATGGTTATGGAATATAATTATGAAAAAGAACGTCAGGAAGCAATCGATGCCGGCAACCATGCATTATACAGTTTGCGCGCGGCACAGGATCAACTTAACAGTGCCAAGAATTGGGGAATTGTAGATCTTCTGGGAGGAGGTCTGATCACGAGTCTGGTCAAACGCTCCAAGATGGATGACGCGCAGCGCAATATGGAACAGGCGAAGCGGGATCTGCAGACATTTAGCAAGGAATTAAGGGATGTGTCACAGTACATTTCGCTGGATTTTAATAATGAGGGTTTTTTACGATTTGCGGATTATTTTTTTGATGGTGTTGTTGCGGACTGGCTTGTGCAGGATCGCATCAATAATGCGAGACAACAGGTGGATGAGGCAATCCGAAGAGTCGAGCAGATTCTTCGCCAATTGTAATATGAGTAGGAGAAAACATTATGTATAGTTCATTTGATGCATTTGATGTGATGAGTGCGATATTTCCGATATTTTTTATTTTGGTAGCAGCGCTTGTAGTATTTACAATCATTCGGGGACTGGCGGAGTGGAATAAGAATAATCAGTCGCCGCGACTTACGGTGGATGCGAAAGTCGTATCCAAGAGAGAAAATACAACGCATTATCAGGATAATGCGAATTATGAGGTGACGCACGCAGTAACGATGCGTACAAACACAACCTATTATGTTACCTTTGAGGTGGAGAGCGGCGATCGTATGGAGATGTGTGTCGATGGTCAGCAGTATGGAATGCTGGCTGAGGGAGACTCCGGAAAACTGACCTTTCAGGGAACGCGGTATTTAGGATTCGACAGGTACGAAAACATGTAAGGTCTGTTTTGAACTTATGAGAATGCTGAGCACACAGAAAAATATATTGACATCGGTGCTTACAGAGAGGCAGCTTGCATCCGGTGCTATAATAGGGATGGACATAAATTATGATGGAAGGTGAATGATTTGGCAAAATTATGGAACAGCCACCTCATCTTGGATTTCTCTCACGTATATTGTGATGAGAACATCCCACGCAATGATAAGCTGCATTGGATCGACTGCTCGGACATCCACGAGTGTGATCTGTATTGCTCAAAGAAAGCAGAGGAAGAGATCCACCGGAGGATCGATCCTTATGGAATTGATGGGATTCATTTTCTGGATTCCGGCAATTATCATTATGTGACGAAAATTATGACGGACCGTATCAGTGAGCCCTTCTCACTGATCTTATTTGATCATCATACAGATATGCAGTCTCCGATGATCGATGGAATGATCAGTTGTGGCGATTGGGCAAGAAGTGTTTTGCTGGAGAATCCAAATTTGCAGCAGTTGGTATTGATCGGACCCAAGAAAGCAGACATTCAGGCAGTCTTAAACGATAAGCAGCTGAAAGCAAAGGAGAAGAAACTGCTGAAAGAGAAGCTGATCGCTTTTTCCGCGGAGGAGCTTCGTGCGGGAGAGGGACATGAGAAGGCAGAAAAAATAAGAATGGATGTCCCGTTTTATATCTCAATCGATAAAGATGTGCTGGATGAGCGGTATTGCAAAACAAACTGGAATCAGGGAAAGATGCCGCTTTCGTTATTGGAGCATTTGTTGTCGCTGTTTCTGGATCAGAAACGTATACTTGGTGTTGATATATGCGGTGAGTGCCAGCATGGAATTCCGCTGCCGGAATACATGGAGGCTGAGGAGAAGAATGCCGAGACGAACCGCAGGTTGTTTGAGTTTTTGACGCGCTACATTGTGACAACTCATAGAATGTAAAAAAATAACAATATATATGATGATAAAAGCAGGCTGGCAAGTAATGTCAGCTTGTTTTTTTACAATAATTTCACAAACATTTACATAAGCTTGATAGCAGAGAGAATGATTTGTGTTTAGCATGTAATCAGAAGGATGTGATGAAGAATGAATAAGAAAAGCCATATTGTATTTACGAACAAAATGAATATCAGCATACCGGCAACGTGCCATGTGGGACTTCTGATTGGCAGCATTTTACCGGATATTCTTGTGCATACCTATCTGACGGGACATACATGGAAGGCATCCGGGAAACGGATCTTAAACAAATTAGAGAAACTGGAACAGAGCGATGGATTAAATGTGTGGACAGCGCTTCAGCTTGGCATGATTCTTCACTATATTGAAGACTTTTTTACGATGTCACACAGTCGCTTTTTTACAGGAAATATATGGGAACATATCGGATATGAAATACGTTTGCAGCGATATATTCGGGCAACATTTTGCGGGCGTTACAAGTTGTATGACGGGGATGTAGAGAATACGCAGATTTATTCGATAGAAGACTTGAAGGAACGAATGGTTTCCCTGCAAAAGGAATACGAGAAAGAACTCAAAGAGGCATCCGGGGATGAGGAGATGTGTTTTCAGACAGATCTGGAATATATGAATATTGCGGTGCAGACGGTGGCCGGATATCTGATTCCGGAGCTGAATCGAAAAGCAATTTTGTATTGCAAGATTGAAAACGGCACATTGATCCGGATTTCGCCGGGGTATCGCATCTGAAATGAATCGTGGCAAGGAGTAATGGAATTTTGAAATACAAGGAACTGGTAAACAATAAAGAAATCAACGCATATTTAAAGAAAGGCGACGAAAACTTAGGACTGTTAGGATTTACGGACCATTCCAAAGCCCATTGTATGCAGGTGGCACATCAGGCGGGAAAGATATTGGAACGGTTCGGCTATCCGGAACATGATATTGAACTGGCAAAGATTGCAGGATTGATGCATGATATCGGAAATATGATCAATCGCACGCGCCATGCAGAATATGGAGCGTTGCTTGCCAATGAAATTTTAAAGAAAACGGATATGCCGCTGGAGGATCGAATCACGGTCGTATCGGCAATCGGGAACCATGACGAATCGACCGGCGGGCCAATCGATGTTGTTTCAGCGGCACTCATTATTGCGGATAAAACCGATGTAAGACGAAGCCGAGTACGCCAGAAAGAAAAAGCGTTATTTGACATTCACGATCGTGTGAATTATGCGGTGACAGAATCAAAGCTTAAGATTTCCAAGGACAAATCAGTGATCGCGCTGAATCTGCAGATTGATGAGAAAATCTGTTCCATGTATGACTATTTTGAAATTTTTCTCGAGCGCATGATGCTTTGTAGAAAATCCGCAGAAATTCTTGGGACGACCTTTAAACTGACGGTTAATGGACGCAAAGTTCTGTAAAGCAGGCTGGCAGTTGTTGCGTCAGCCTGCTTTTTTACAATGATTTCACAAATGTTTACATGACCTTGATAGCGGGGGAGCGTGATGGAAGCTAACATAAGATTAGAAGAAAGAAGGAGAACAAGTATGCCATCTACATATGCACATTATCGATTGGGACAACAGGTTATAAACAGTGTTCCAAAATGGAAGAAAAATATCATTGAGAAAAACAAGGCGTTATTCAATATCGGATTACACGGACCGGACATCCTGTTTTATTATGAGCCGTTGAAATCCAATCCGGTGAATGCAATCGGTTATGGGATGCATGAACACTCCGGAAGAGAATTTTTTGAACATGCGGC
>CAKRKX010000032.1 GCA_934358675.1 uncultured Agathobacter sp.
AGTCCCATCTTCCGCATACTTAAAAGGGTTCATCCAAACGGATGAATCCTTTTTACTTTATGTAGAAGCATTCCTTGTGCCCATTCCAAAGCTCCGCTTTAAATTTCTTATTAAAACCTGTTGTATTTGTACAACTCTTATGATACGATACATGCACACCAATCCTGTCTGTTTTATTGCTATATGATAGCAGTCTTTACTATTCCCCCATAGTACAGTAAAAATATATAGGAGAACACAATATGACAAACACTCGTAATCCCTATCAGCTCCGTGCCAAAGAGATTGAAGAAATCATTCACCACAACGGGTTGCCCGAAGAAATCTCTACCGAAGCTCAGCTCTGGGATGTAATTATCAAAAAGGCGACATACAGCTCGCCAAAACTTTTGTTTCCGCTCATTTACGAGATCTACGGAACACGTTACCCTGCGGACTCTGTGATCACGCCACTGTCCACGGAGTATTCCGTGGAACGCTCCGATACAAAGGAGATCTCCGTCATCAAGGCAGATCTGACATTTCAGGTAAACAATTCCGACTTTTACCATTTTGAATGTGAGGTTACATACGATGGTCAGATCACGATCCGAATGCTGGAATACGATCTGCACGCAGCCCTGGCGTTTCGAACGGATACCCAAAAGACGCAGCTTGTTCTCGAGTTTCCAAAATCCACAGTTCTCTTCCTACAGGGAACCAGAAAGATTCCAGATTACTTAAACTGCCAGCTCAAGTTTCAAGATGGCAGCACACACGAATATCGCGTCCCGACTGTAAAGGTGCAGTCCTACTCGCTCGAAGAAATCAAAGAGAAACATCTGTGTCTTCTCATTCCATTTCTTCCCATCCGGTTTCGCCACAATATTCCATCAGACCGCACCATGCAGTCTGCACAATCCCCTGACAAAAAGCATGATCTGGAGAAAAAACTACAGAAGTCCAAAGAAGAATTGACTTCCTTTTTCCAAGAAACTATACTTATCTTAGATCACGAAATTGCCGATGGATTTCTGTCAGAGGCCGACAAAAAACTTATATTATGGCTCTTACAAAAATCCATGCTTCGCATTTCTTACCGAAACAAGGAATTGTGCCAGGAGGTGTATGATATGACAGAACCTACATTAAAACTTCCAACTGATGAACTATTCGAAGTTATCCATGAGAACGATGCATTAAAACGCGCCTGCAAGCAAAAGGATGCTAAGATTGCGGATCAAGATGCTATGCTCGCTGAACTTGCTGAATACAAGCGCATCTATGGAGAATTAAAGTCAGACACCAAAAACTAACCATTAACATCGAACCGCCCCATGTGTGATCCAATCACACATGGGGCGGATTTTAATTATGGGCTTTAGCCTGTTAGAAGGGCATCTTATGCCGGATCACATCCACCTGCCAGTAAGTATTCCACCCAAGATCAGTGTTTCTAGTTTAATAGTAAATTGCGCGAAGAGAAAGCCAAAGTATCCCTTTCTCCCCAATTCAAGATCTCTACTTTGTTTCAGTCAGCTCTGATCCGGTCGTCTCCAATCCATAAGCAAGCCACATAAACACATACGGTTCTATATATGGGTGAAAACAAGTAACCAGTGCTTGCGCAAAATATGCTATGATCAGCATGAGAAAAGCTACCTTCGTTCGATTTTTCTTTACGACGGCAATAAACTGCCGAACCGCATATCCAAAAATTCCCAGATAACATAACGTTCCGACAACACCAAAATTTATGAGCGATTGCAGAAACATATTATGCGGATCAATATTTTTTGTAGACCGCCGAATTGCATCCAATGTCTCCGCAGACAAATATTTCTGCGAAGCGAAATAATATCCGCCTGGTCCTACTCCGATTGCTTTTTGGAGCAAAGGCATATTTTTAAATGTTTCGCATGCCGATTGCCATAATTCCCCTCTTTTATTTCCCCACTTTGCTGAAAATATAATATATCCTGCAATTTTCTGATACTTTCTTTCAAGGATTGCCTTTTCTCCTGATATATTTACCAATACAACAAAGAGCAAAAAGAAAATTGCACATCCCGCAATGCCAAGACGTACTGGTCTGTAAATCTTTTCCAGATTTTTATTTTGATTGATACAATGATCCATTGATTTCCATAATAGCATAACGATCAAAAGAATACCTACACACACCCCTGCATTCAAATGAACTTTCGCAAAACCATAAATGATTCTGCAGTTATCCTTTCCTGCGAACAAAATCGTACCTTTTGCAAAAAGACCGGCAATCGCAAATACTCCGATATGGCATAAATAATGTTTCCATTCTTCCCCTTTCTTTAAAATAAAAGGAAGAACTAACAAAGTAATACCCATCACAAAATATCCTGTGTCACTGCTACTTGAAATCAATGCTAGGTATCCTAAGAAAACAATTACATAGAAAAACAGCATGCTTTTCCGCCTTTGTTTTTCAAGCAGACAGGAACGCGTCACAATATAAGTAAGTGATATTCCCAGATATGCCGCAAAAAAATCTATGTTTCCCATGGTGCTTATATGAACAGACTCCCTTATATCAATCGTACTGGCATGAAAGACATTCCATCCCAACAAATTTAGGTACGCGATCAAAGAAGTTATTCCTACCGGGATACAAAAAACTTTTTCAACACTATCCGAGTAATCTAAAAGATGTAACATAAGCAGGAATACAGCAATGATACAGCACCACATGATCAGCCCCAAATAGCGTCCTTCTGTTCCAACCAATTCTTCCTTTTTACATCCGTTCAAAAAATATGCCAGCACGGAATCTGCCATAAAGGCACAGCAGAGAAAAACAGGAGCCCTTCTAATCAGATTTCCTTTTTCGCTCATCTCGTCTCTATATAAAGGAATTGCAATGCAAAACCCCAGAACCACCGTGATAAAATAGCTTCCTGCAAACAATGAGAAAAAAGAGATTTTAGCCTCCAAAATATGCGTGTATCCTGTATGATCCATCCATAACGGAAACAACATAATATACGATATTAAAAATGCATTGCTTATTCTTTTCATCCGATTTTATTCCTTTTTTATTATAGAAAAAAGGGAGCTGTAAAAAACTCCCTTTTCATTAATTATTTTTTTGTAACAAGCTTATATTTGCCAGTTTTCAGCGAAGGAATTCGAATTGTGCCATTTTTATTTACAACCGCCATCTTCGTCTTATCTACAACATACTTGCCGGTTTTTGGGTTATAAACCGATACATATAACTTCTTTCCCGAAACTACATTCTTTGTATTTACTTCAACAACCGCCTTTTTGCCAGTCTTTACATTTTTCGAAGTTACTACGACAACAACATTCTTTCCAGCGGCTTCTTTAATCTGCTTTAAAGTTGCTGCAGAAACACTAAACTTGTCATTACTGTTTGCATTGCGTACAAGTGTCGCTTTCGTTGTAGCTTTTCCGGCGGCATTTTTGCTGATTGTAATTGTAGCTGTAGCATTTTTTGTTACATTGATTACGGTCTTCTCCGTGATACCAGTTACTTTTCCGGCAGCATCCTTATTAGTAACCACCGTTGAGACCGTCTTCTTACCATAATCATTCTTTCCCGTTGTCTTTACGGTTTCAGTAACAGTTCCATCTGTTTTTGTTTCTACAATAGTTGTCTTTTCAGCACCATCCGCAGTTTGCTCAACTTTTGTTTCAACCTTCGTTCCATCTTCCCTTACTTCGGTTTTTGTATTATCCGAGTTTGCAGGAGTTTCTGTGGTGTTGCCAGAAGGCGTTGTTGGTGTTGAAGACGAGGAATTATTACCAGGATTTTCGCTTGGCTGATTATCTCCCGTTGTCGGTTGATTATCTCCCGTTGTCGGCTGATTATCTCCCGTTGTCGGTTGGTTATCTCCCGTTGTCGGCTGATTGTCTCCTGTTGTCAACTGGTTATCTCCCGTTGTAACTTCCTGCGCAACGGCTTCTGCAAGTGCAGGTGTAACTGCTGTTCCCGTAAGAACAAGACATGCCACAAGTGCTCCCGCAACATACTTTGTTACATTTTGAAGTTTCATACTATTAACTTCCTCCTTTGTTCTTTTCACAAAACTTATATTATTTTCTGGTCCAAAGATTCATCTATACAAATCCATGTATAAACATAATCTTTTCAGTCCATTATAGCAATACTTTAGTATTTTGTAAATATGCTTTTTGTAGGCTACCTTATGATAAAAGAAAGGATTTAAGTATGCTAGGAGATCGAATCAAACACCTTAGAATAACTCGAAATATGAGTCAAGTAGAGCTTGCCACAGCTCTAAATGTATCAAAACAAAGTGTAAGCAATTGGGAAAATAATAATATTCTTCCAAGTGTAGAAATCATCAAACAACTTGCAATTTTTTTTTCCTGTTCTTCTGATTATCTCTTAGAATTGGATGAATCCACCAATGCATATATTGACGTCAGAGATCTTCCGCAACATCAGGTAGCACACCTTCAAGCACTTGCTCGTGACTTACGTGACTTACGTGATTTAAGCACTAAAAAGCCGTAGCGCAATCGCTACGGCTTATAAAATATCTCTTCTTTTCTCTTAATTCTTATTTCACCCTACATAAGCAAACCTTTTTGCCTTGTTTTTAAGACGTTCCATTTGCCCCACGATTTTGCCGACCTCAGCAAAATCGTACAACGAATTTACATTTCGCTTGTGACCTCTGTCACCACCTGCGAAGTCTCCGTGCCAACCGTATCTCCATGATTGACCGCAAAGAAAGACACTCCCAGAATGATCACAAGCGCCAGTATAAGCGGCAGCGCAACCGCAAGTAAAATTCCGATCACCAATGAAACATATTTATTCTTCTTCATAAATTTTCTTCTCCTGATTTTGTAACGATATATTCTAATTGCTGCACAACTCCCACAGATTACGGATTGCAGTTTTTACACGGATCGTACCCCTGATTGATCAGACTCTTTCTCGTATCGTGAACTTTCTTTTTATTTTTAGCACTCATCTGCTTCACCGACGCGCAACCTGGCTTGTGAAACTTTTTGGTGTTGGTATTCAGCACATAATCCTGCTTTTGAGACGATGCGCTGCTGTCATCCTTTTTCGTTGTGGCGGAAGATTTCGAAAGCTTACTGTCTCCGGTCTTGTAATCGATCATAATCTGCGGCTGCACATTGTAGCAGTATACGCAGAAAGAAATGCCTTTGCCCGCATCCTCGACTGAATACGCCTCCATGAGCACGCCGCTCGCAACCAAATTGTCCCCCTCAAAAACCGGAGTCACACGATAAAGCACATGATTTCCGGTCTGCTCCACATACTGAGCAACCTTGGTCTCATAAGGCAGCATTCCCTCCGTATTCATGTATCTGGTTCCGGTGATCAGATTCTTCTTGTTCGCATTCTCCGCCGTCAGACAATATGCGATCAGATGACAGCGGTTGTAGAGATAATTTCCATCCACGATACCGTTATACTTGACCGTATGCCATCCCGTCGGCTTCACCGAACCGATCTCGCCGCGTTCCTCCGTCGGTATAAGCTCCGGACAGACATTGGCATATGCCACACCGCAGCGACCAAGCTTATCCAGCTTATGATAGGATTCAAACGCCTTGGTATTCTTCTTTTCTTTTGCCGTAAAATACGGTTTGTTGTTATTGACAATAACCGACGGCTCCCCACTGTACTTTGCTACGTCCTTTAACGAAAACCCTTTTGTCGCAGCCTGTGTCTCAATAACATTTTCTTCCGGCTGCATGCATGCGCTGCAGAATACTGCGGAGCCGGATACCATAAACGCCATAGCAAATGTCACAAAGCGTTTTCTGATTCCGTTTCCTCTCTTCACATGTTCATTTGCATTTCCGTTTTTCATCAAATCAAGCATGCGTTCTGTCCTCCGATTTATAGAATTCGACCAAATCGGTCCAAGTCTTTTCTCACTTAAACTTATTTTATCATATAAATCGGAATATCCAAATCTTTTCGGACAGATTTTGTCTTAATATTTCACACAGAAATAAAGTGTGCGCGAGCTGCGCATACCCGCGGAGCGTTTTGATTCATAGGAAGGAATTTCCTATGAATCAAAAAAGCCGCAGCATTTGCCACGGCTTCCTGAATCACGTTGTCACTCTTATAAATATTTTGCCTCAAACTCCCCGATCTTCATCGGCTTCCCGAAATAATATCCCTGAATCATACACACATTCATATCGCATGCCACATCGAGCTGCTTCATCGTCTCCACTCCCTCGACGCATACCTTGACCCCGATCGTGTTGGCAAGCTCGTTGACCATCTTGACAAACGCATCCGAGAAATCATCCTCGCCGAGATGTTCGATAAAGCACCGGTCGATCTTGATGACATCGATCGGCATCTCACGGATATGGTTGAGCGACGAATATCCCGTTCCGAAATCGTCCAAAGCGACTTTGACACCGAGTGCCTTGATCTCTCTTAAAATGCGCTTCATATGCTCCATATCGTTGATCGCAAGGCTCTCCGTCACCTCCAGTGTCAGATTGCGCGGATTGATCCTTGTGTCCTCGAGCACCTTTTTGATCTTCTTAATGATGTCGTTCTGCAGAAGCTGTACAACCGACAGATTAACATTCACTTTATAATTCGGGTGTCCCATATCATTCCAGTATTTGCAGCGTTTCGCCGCCTCCTGGAGCACAAATTCTCCGATCGGATTGATCAGCCCGAGATACTCCGCAAGCGGAATGAAATCTTCCGGACTCACAAAGCCGAGCACCTTCGAATTCCAGCGCACGAGCGCTTCCGCACCGCAGCAGGGCGTTCCGTCCTCCTGTGCATTAATGATCGGCTGATAGTACACCTCAAATTCCTTGCAGGCATTCATCGCCGCCGTACGCATATTTTTCTCCATATCAAGTCTGCGGTACGTCGATGCCTGATCCTTGTCATTGTAATATTCCACGCAGTTCTTGCCGCGCCGCTTCGCGGTCATGAGCGCCATATCCGCCTTGCGGATGAGATCATCCACAGAATTACCGTCCGACGGGAAGCAGGCGATGCCCATGCTCATCGTGCAGTAATAATCTTCGCCTTTTAAGAACCACGGCTTTGTAAAGATAGAATCAATATCACGCAAAATGCGCTGCATCTGCGGATAGACCGCCTCGCTGATAATGACGATAAACTCATCGCCGCCCATGCGGTAACAACTGTTCTCAAGCCCCTCAATCCTCTGCAGGCTGTGTGAGATCGCCTTCAGCAGCACATCGCCGTACTGATGGCCGAGTCCGTCGTTGATATGTTTGAAATCATCCAGATCGATATACAGCAGCGCACCTTCGCAGCCCACAGCCTGCGCCTTGGCGATATAGCGCCCCAGATCCTGCTCACAGCGCATACGATTGTAGAGACCGGTCAGAAAATCGTTGTTTGCCTGATTCTCGATCTTCTTCTGGTACACTTTCTTGTCCGTCACATCGTAAAGCGTGCACAGCCCGACTCTGCGGCCGTCCACCCAGTCGATCTCCGTCTTATGGACGTCAAGCCAGCGCTCCTCCTCCACATAGTAGACTTCATCGTAATAATGCGCCTTCTTTTCTTCCTCATCGGCAAAGATCAGCTCCTCGAGCTTCCCCGCAGAGATGGTTCTTGAAAACAGCTCCTTCAGTTTCTGGTTCGTATACAAAATGGAACGTGTCTGATAGTCCGCAACATAAATACCGCATCCGGCATTCTCTAAGATTGCCTCCAGCGATGCATACGAACTTGCAAGCGAATTTTTGGCGATGCGTTTAAGCAGAATACTCTGCACAACGCGCTTGACTCCACTGATGAATTTGATATCATCTGATTCCCACACACGCTCTGCGCCTTTTTCAAAAAATCCGATATACATCAGCAGATTCTCGTTGACTTCCACTGGCTGAAATACGGCTGCCGTCAGGCCATTCTCCCTGAAAAAAACCTCAAACGGCTCCGGCATCATCGAATCCGATGAAATCATATATGGTTTGCCGTTAAAAAACGGCAGCTCTCTTTTGGGTTTCTTCTTAAAGCTGCGGATCATGGAATTGTCTTCCTTATCCACATACTCGCAGATCATGTCCGTTGTCTCGTGATCCACATTCTCCCGGATCAGAAATCCTCCCGCCATCCCGAGACTCTGGCAGGTTTCCTTTAAGATATCGACCGTCAGCTCGGAAAAACCTTCTTCCGACTCCAGCATACGCACAACTTCCGTCATCGCCTGCGAACGGTGCAGCTGATGCTTCATTTCACTCTCGGATTCGATGCTTTTCTTCATCGCATCCTGTGCGATCAGCTGATTGATCTTCACCTCAAACAACTGCGCCGAAAGACTCGCCAGAAACTCCGCGGACGCGTAGAAGCTCTCCTCCGTTGTCGTCATCATATAATCCGGCAGCTCGATCCCCTCCGGGACCATATCCCTTAAGATTCCGATCACAACCCAGATGACCTCGACTTTCTCCTCCATGCGGGTCGCAATACTGCACATCTTGATACACGCCTGTCCGACCTGCTGCTCGAGCATCGTCTCGACCCAGTCGTGTTCCGCACGCATGATCAGATTCATGTACGCGTGTTTGTCCACGAGCGAATGCAGAAACGATAACTCTTCCCTGCTTCCGTATGCCTTGGTGATCACCCCTTCTTCACGTCCCAGGCATACCAAATACAGATTGCTGGCGCGACAAAACTGATCCTGCAGCTGCTGTAACATTGCAGAATCGATCAGTCCATTTTCGTATTTTATAAAAACCTGCTCAAAATCCTGTGCCGGTGTCGCACTTGAATTTGCCATTACCCTCTAACTCCTATGATCATTAAATAAAAACCCTTTTTATCCTGCAGACAGTATTCCTGCTGCAATGTGTATTCCCGGTGCAGACGAAGTTGCTTCTTGACAAAGCCCGCCTCCTGCGTATACATCACGATCGTCGCGTTCCTGCGCAGTATTTCCGGCGCCTTATCGAAGAATCGTGCGTACAGCCGATCCAGTTCCTCTCTGGTCATCTTGCCGCGCACCGGCATATTCGTAACGATCTCATCAAACAGATAATCATGATGAAAATCGAAGAAATCTCTGTGAATATAGTGGATCTGCTCTCCTGCGAGCGACGCATTCTCACGCGCCTTCTCGATGGCCTCACCAAACGTGTCCGTGCCGTATTTATCCCCCGCCGGCACGCGGATATCACGCTCGATCAGCATCGTTCCGACACCGCAGAACGGATCCATGATCTGTGCCCCTTCCTTCAGATACGGTGCCGCAAGCTCCATCATGAGCGCCGCAAGCGACGGATGAATGGATGCGGAAATCGTATTCTTGCGATAACGGAACCGATTATCCTTTAACGTATAAAATTTCACACATGGGAAAAAACGTCCTTCCCGATTTGCGATCAGTCGCAGCTCCACCTCGTAATCACTGGTCGAATTAATGAGCCTGCCGCCGGATAAATGCTCCAGCTCCGCTCCCATACGCTTTGCGAAATGACTCTTCTCCTCCAGCGTCATCGGCGACTTGCACTCGATGCGAAAATAAAAAGGCATCTCTTCATGGTGATACTTCTCACATAATGCCACAAGCGACGGCCACACTTCCTGCGCAGCGACACGCGGATCCGCGTCTGTCAGCTTTCCCTCATAGATCGGGAAAAGCATCTCGCGGTAGGTACGCACCTGCATCAGCGGCACGAGATCATCCGTCTCCACCATGACACCGAGCGGATGTACCTTACCTCCGGTCATGCGCCGTACCGTCTCACGGCCTTTCTTATTGCAGAACAGTAAAACCTGATTGTTCTTCTGCTTACAGTCAAATTTGTGCTTTGCAATGCCTTCGTAACGGATCACGATTTTGCGCAGCGCGCGGAGTTCCTCCTCCACATGCTTGCGATTCTCCTCCGTCACGGTCTCAGCCGCCAACACTTCAAGTCTGTGCTTGATCGCATCCAGCCTGTCGGTCACATCCATCTGCGCGAGCGCATCCAGATACGCACTCCGGACAAAAAGTGTGTTCTCCTTCTCATACGCCGCATACAGCACATCCGCCGCATTCTGATACTGCAGATCACCGAGGAGAAGTGCCGCATTCTTGCGTGTCTTGGCATCTTCCGCATCGAGAAATCCAAGCAAAAGCGACTCGTGATTCTCTGCGAACGCATACACCTTGTCCCGGTCATATGCCGCATCGTTTCTCTCTCGAAGCTTTGCGCGAAGCGCACTCAGGTTGCTGCGCACGTCTTTTTGTTCCAATAATTCCAGATAAATTGTATCCAAGTGTTGACTCCTTAACCTTTATACTTATATTTTAAGTGATTTACGACTCTTTTGCAATTCCATATTTTGCGATATAATCCACCAAATCCATCTTAAACTGCTCCCACGCCTTCGGATTCTCCACAAAATACTTCGGGCAGTTCTTGCCGGTCACATCGTAGTGCCGGATCACGTCATCCACATTAAGATCATACCGCCCCATCAGCCACGTCACGAGTTTTACAAGCGACTGATACGTGTCATCATTAAATTTGCCCGTCTCGTCCTCAATACAGCATTCGATTGAGATCGTGTCTTTGTTGCGGTTGTTCGATGCGTATGCGATCTCATTGCAGGGAATGCACTGTACGATCTCGCCGCTTAGTCCTACAACAAAATGACTGCTTGCCGACGTCTCACCCGTCTCAGCCAGCCCCGCGAAGTAGTCACGGTTCTGCCTGGCGGTCGTTCCCGGATTGGCGGTATAATGCACCACAATGCCTTTTACCGTTTCCAGCGCCTTTCCCGAACGCGAGTATTTATTGATTGGAAGGAGCTGCACATCCAGCTCCGGACGGTCCGCAATATACAGCTTCGATGTTACCTGATCGGCATTGGCCTCCCCCGCTGCCGGCTTTGTCTTTGACTTTGCATACTGCCAGACCCCGAAAATGAACAGAACGACCGCAGCAAACGCAACGATCCCGAAGATCATATGTCTGCGCAGCTGCTTCCTGCGCTTTGCTTTGCTCAATTGAATTCTTCTTCGCGCCCGTTCCTGCTCCGTCACGGTGTCTCCTCCCATGTAACTTCAATGCCTGTGTACCTTCCGGAAAATCACATTTCCCGGATACTTACGCACAGTATAGCACATATAGGCCAAAAGAAAAAGGGCGACGCAAAAGCGTCACCCCTGTCATTCGGTGATGATTACATAATCTTATGAACCCATCCCTCAGGTCCTTCGATCTCACCCATCTGGATTCCTGTGAGTGTCTCACGAAGCTTCTTTGTATATGGTCCCATCTCTTCCATTCCGCTTGGGAAGCAGATTTCTTTACCGTGGTCAACGATCTTGCCGATCGGAGAGATAACGGCTGCTGTACCGCAAAGTCCGCACTCTGCGAAATCCGGTACCTCGGAGAATTTAACCTGTCTGTGCTCAACCGGCATATTCAGGTACTTCTCAGCAACAACCATCAGAGATCTTCTTGTGATAGAAGGCAAGATGCTGTCTGACTTTGGTGTTACGAACTTGCCGTCCTTGGTGATGAACAGGAAGTTTGCTCCACCGGTCTCCTCAACATAAGTTCTTGTTGCAGGATCAAGGTAAAGGTTCTCAGCGTATCCCTGATTGTGTGCATCTACGATTGCATGTAAGCTCATTGCATAGTTCAGTCCGGCCTTGATATGACCTGTTCCGTGAGGTGCCGCACGGTCGAAATCGGATACACGGATCGTGATCGGCTTAGCGCCGCCCTTGAAGTAAGGTCCAACCGGTGTAACTAAAATACGGAACTGATACTCGTCTGCCGGCTTAACACCGATAACAGCGTTTGTTGCGATCATATATGGACGAATGTAAAGTGTTGCTCCTGATCCGAAAGGCGGAACCCAGGCTGCGTTTGCCTTAACAACCTGCTCTACTGCCTCTACGAAACGATCCTCCGGGAATACCGGCATCTCAAGTCTCTCACAGGAGTCTTTCATTCTTGCTGCGTTTAAGTCAGGACGGAAGCATACGATGTGTCCATCCGCTGTAGTGTATGCCTTAAGTCCCTCGAAGCAGGACTGTGAGTACTGGAATACTCCGGCACACTCGTTCAATGTGACATTGGCATCGGTAACAATCGCTCCATCATCCCATTTGCCGTCTTTGTAATTGGATACGTAACGGTAATCTGTTGTCATGTAGCCAAATCCTAAGTTGGCCCAGTCAAGATTTTTCTTGTCCATCTTAATTCTCCTCCGTTTCTTATCCAGCAATCTATAACTTAGTGTTATGAAACACTGGGTTGGCTATTAATTGCAATCATTTTAGTACAATAAAAAACATTTGTCTATAGTTCCGAAAAAAATTTACTATTGAAAAAATTTATAGTTTATATAACCGCTACAGCATAACCTTCGATTTTTCCTTGCTGTGCTCGATCACTTTGTTGAGTCTGCGCAGCGGGATCGCCACGATCAGTCCGATAGAAAGCGAGATCAGCACATACACACCGAGCGCGCGCAGATCCATCCAGTAATCATTCTTATACATACCGCCGACGCACTCGCGGAGCGCATTCATGCAATAGGTAAAAGGCAGGAACTTATAGACCATCTGGTACACCTGCGGCAGTACCTCGATCGGGAACGTTCCGCCCGCTCCGGCTACCTGAATGACCATCACGATGACCGCAACCGCCTCTCCGACATTGCCCATCGCAACCGTCAGTGAATAGATCAAGAGCGTGAACACAAAGCTGCTCGCCGCCGCTGCCAGCCAGAACAGAAACGGGTGCGGGCACTGGATCTCCACATAGAAGAGATCGCCGAGTACCGTGATCGCCGTCTGTGCCTGTCCGATCAGGAAGAACGTGATATACCGTCCGAAGAAAGCCTGCCACGGGCGTACCTTAAGATCCTCGATCGGTGCCACTTTCACATGGATGAGTGCCACGAGAATGAGCGCTCCGACCCAGATTGCCAGAACCGTATAAAACGGTGCCATCGCCGAACCGTAGGTTGTGATCGGATAGATTTCTTCCGTCTCCATCGATACCGGAGATGCCACAAACGATGCCATCATCGCCGGATCGTTTTTCAGCAGATCCATCATCTCATTGCACTGTTCGTCCCCCGATAAGGCTTTGAGACTCCTGCTCAGTTTGCGCAGATCGGACTGTACCGAGACAATGTAATCCTTTGTCGCCGTAATATCGTCCTTTCCGGAATCCAGTGTCGTCTGATAAGCTTCCAGTGCACGGTCGATCGTTCCGAAGCTGCTCTCAATATTGTTTAACATGCTGCCGGTCTGGATCAAAGCCTTCTCCATGCGCAGTACCGCATTGCTCACATCCGGCTGTACCTCATACTGATAAGTATTTCGGATTTCCCGGATACTGTTCCTGCAATCGCGGATGTCCGCTTTGATCGTCCGCTTCAGGTGCTTTAAGGACTGTGCCGTCAGTTTAGCATCCTTTTTGAATGCGGTCAGATCCGTCTCCAACTGCCGGAAACTCTTGTTGACCGCCGATACATACTTGTCCGTCTCGCCGAAGATATCCTTTAACACGGATAGCGTGGATTTTCCCATCGTGCTCGCGGTATTGGCCTGATCCTTCAACGAATCGTAGGAAGCCCCCACCGCCAGCGTATCCAGCTGATCCTCAAGGAGCGTCAGATCCTGCTCCACCGAATCTAGGCTGATACCGATCAGCGAGGAAACCGTCTCCGCTGTCTGCGCACCGGAGAGCACACTTGACTGCATATTCGATACCGAATCCTGACTGCTGTCAAAAAGCCCCTGCGTGTTAATGAGAAGCGACTGTGCCGACTCCGCCAGATCCGATGCCGAACCGGTCACAAGCGAGAAGGTATTCAAAATATTCACATACGTCTGCAGACTGCTGTCCATCTCATCGAGCTGGGCTGCGGTCGATGCCACGATATCAATGCCATTCTCATCGCCGTCCGCAAGTAATTTGCCGGACTCCGTCAGCACTTCCGTCAGCGTACTGATAAACTTCTGGTTGACCTGCTCCTGCACCGCCGTCTTTGCCTTGCCGGTAATCTTCGTTGCGATCGCATTTTTCTTGCTGTTCTCATAGTAATCGATCGTCGGATTCTGCGGATCTCCACCGATAAAGCTGATAAAATCTGCCGTGAAATTCTCCGGCACGATCAGTGCCGCATAGTAATCGCCGCTGTTGACGCCCTCTAGCGCATCATCTTTCGTGTCCGTGAACATCCAGCCGATCGTTGTATTTTCTTTCAGTCCGGTGATTACTTCATCTCCAACATTTAAGGAGAGGCTTCCAATCTCCACACCCGTATCCTGTGAGCAGACCGCCACTTTCATCTGCGACGTTGCCGATGGTCCGTACGGGTCCCAGTTCGACATGATATTAAACCACGCATACAGCGCCGGAATGATCGAAAGACCCATGATAATAACGATCGCCACCACATTCGAGCGAAGCCGTTTGACATCGGAAAGAAAAACTCTAAATATTGTGATCATCTGTATTTCCTCCCTTATCTTCATCGGACACGTCATTGGCACCGAGCAGCTTTGCAGCAAGTTCTTCCGGTCGAAGCAGTTCCTTCGCCGAACTTGTCACCTTGTCTACCGTTGATTCGAGTTTGTCCACCTTCGACTCGAAACGATCCACCGACTCGTTGAAGCGATCCATCTCGATCAGACTCTCCACCGGCGCATGCTTTCTGCCCTCTAACTTATTCATCTGCTTTTGCAGGTTGTAATCCATATATTCCACTGTAATCAGATAGATAGCAAGCGCAAAAAGGCTTACGATCCAAAGCACCAGAAAGATGATCTTCGAACTGTCCGTCACCATCAGAAGGAACAGAAATACTGCCGGTATAATATAGAGGCAGCGCAGACCGATCTTGATGCGTTTCTGATTTTTTTCATGATTCTTTTGCTGAAAACGGACCACCATGTTATAGAGGTTTTCCATTTTCTCAAGTTTTTCCTTTTCTGTTTCCATACTACATCATCCTCGTGTCTTCCATGCGCTTCTCGATAAAGTGATTCAGTCCCATAAACGGAATGCGGATCCAAAGACCAATGATCAGTGATGCCGCACAGAAGATCATAAGCTTTAACAGATCCAGCACCAGATCCTGATGATACATGCCTCCGATACATTCGCGCATCGCATTGATTGCGTACGGGAACGGGAAGAAAATGTAAACATTCCGGAAGAATGACGGCAATGCCTCAATCGGATACGTTCCGCCGGAGCCCGCGATCTGGATGACCATGACAACAACCGCCAACGCCTTACCGATGTCTCCGAACGAAATCGTAAGTGAATAGATCAAAAGCGAGAACGTCAGGCTTGTCACAGCCGCTACAAGAAACATCGCTGCCGGGTGCTTGCACTGCACACCGAATAGATACAGATCACCGATCACGATGACCATCGCCTGCACCTCGGAGAGAAGCAGGAATAACAGATATCTTCCGAAGTAATACTCATGTGGTTTTGCATGCGGGAAATCATTCTTGTCCACATGCACCTTTAAGATGGAAACGAGAATCGTCATTCCCACCCAGATGGCGAGTACCGTGTAAAAAGGCGCTACACCCGAACCGTAATTTGCAATCTCGTAGACATAATGTTCCTCGACTTTCACCGGTTGCGAGAAGAAGTCACCGTACATATCCGGATTGCCCGCAAGCAGATTCATGATAATATCAAGCCGTTCACTCTCCGAAGCCTCTTTGATCTGCTCCAGGACATTGCCGATCTTGTCATTCGCCTGCTGCAATACGCCCTGCAGCTGCGTCAGGCTGACATTCACCGTTCCGAGTGTTGTGTCCACACCGTCAAAAATATCTTTCATTCCGTCAAGCGTTCCGCTTAAATTATCAAGAATTTTCTCCGTAGAATCGAGCACCGATTCCATGTTGGTCAGCATTTCCTCCACCTGCGGCGTAATCTGCTTTGTGAACATGGAACTGATATTGCCGATCGTGGTCGAATAATTTGAAAGCGTCTGCTGCACCGCTGCGATCGCACGCTTCGTGTCCGTGGCATCCTGCGTCACATTCCCGGATTCCGCCACGGAAGCCGCAAGTGTCTGAAGTTTCTGCACGGTCGCGATCGTATTACTCAATGAATTGGAGTTGCCCTGTACCTTTTTCAGATAGCTTTCCAGATCATCGAGTCTGCCGGACAAATTCCCCGCATCATTCTGGATTGCCAGCACATCATTCGTCAGCGCATCAATCTGGTCCTCCAGCTTTGCTGCTTCGATATCCTTTGCGATCGTGTCGATCGACTTTGTGATCTCCGCAAGTGTTGCTTCCACTTTCTCCGAAAATGTTGCAAACGAAGTCTCCGTTGTCGCAAGGCTTGTCTTGCCGTCCTCAAGACTCTCTTTGCCCGTGGTGATCATATCCTGACTGGCATCGAGATTCTCGTTCGTCTCACCGGATGCCTCCGTGAGCAGATCATTTCCTTTCATAAAGGATGTGATCATCTTGTCGTAGTCGTTCAGATAACCCTGCACCGTCGTCAGCTTCCCGACAAACGCATCCACCGCGTCGGCCCTGCTGATCTCCCCCTGCAGATTGTTCGTCTCAGTGAAGATCTTCTCGGTCACAACCTTTACAAACGACTGATTGATCGTCGACTGCAACGTCGAGACTGCCGTATCGGTAATCTTCGTTGCCACGGCATTCTTCTTTTCATTTTCATAATAAATAATCTTGGGATTTTCAATGTTATCCGCCAAAGCGTGATACATGCTGTAAGAGAAATCCGATCCGATCACGACCGCCGCATAACAGTCGCCCGACTGCACACGATCCACGGCATCTTCCTTCGAATCGGTAAATACCCAGCCGATATTGTCTTTCTGTTTGAGCTGATCGACGATCTGTGCCCCCATGTTCGCCGGATTGCCGTCCAGACCCTCGCATCCCTCATCGAGATTGCTGACCGCGATACGGATGTTGCCGGTGTTGGCATACGGATCCCAGTTCGCATAGATATTAAACCATGCGTAGAACGCCGGCAGAAGGCATAAGCCAACGGCGATCACCAGCGCAAAAAAGTTTCGGAACAGACCACGCAGGTCCGCCGCAAAGATTCGTCGAATGTTTTTCATCGCTACTCTCCCTATGTTATATCTCCCTCAGTGCTTACGCTTATTATACCATGTCACCAAGCGAATCTCATAGCGATACATCAAAGATGTACCGCAGTTGATGACCTACGCAGGCATCAGCCTGCTTCATTATACCCTGCCTTAGTCGTCTAAGGCAAGAATCTCCATCGCTTCCTTCGTCAGTTCTTCCCCGCGGTCTTTCAGAAGGAGCAGGCGGTTGTACTTATAATAATCCTCATTGCCGCACTCGCCGACAAACTTTAAGCTGTAATAACCGGCAGACAGCTCCGATAAGAAGATAACCAGCTCCTGTCCCTCGCCAAACACACGGCTCAAGAAATCAAACGCGTTCGACAGATGTCTTCCCGCATCCGCGATCTGCTTCTGTCTCGCCTCTTCCCTCTCATCAAAATACTGCTTCACAACGCCAAAGTCCGCACGCGCATCGCCGGTTCCCTCTTCTGCCACAAGACGGATGCACGCATCCAGCATCGCCTCAAGATCATGTGCGGTATGCAGCTCCTCCCTGGACAAAAGGCCTGCTTTCTTTCTGTGCGCGGTCATCGTCTTATGCGACTCACTCTGTCGCTCCAGCAGTTCCTTCGCATTTCCTTTGCCATCCTTTAGATCCGCACGCAGATAACCAAGCTGCTCCAGTAATTTCTGCTGCGCAGCCTCACGTCTTGCATAGGTCACAAACTCCTGACCGAGTGTGTCAAGAAGCAGGCCGATCAGACTGAGTTTCTCGTCAAACGGCGCATTTTGAATAGAAAGTACATCCTCCGGTAACTGTCCTTCCAAAAGTTCCGGCACACGGTAGATCTGATTGTACTTGCGATACAATTCATAGTAGACCGCAAAGTCGCGCGCGATCTCCGGGTCCTGTAAATACTGCACAACAAAATCGTAATCGATCTGCATGCCCTGCTGCTCGTACACTTTCATGACAACCGACAGATCTTCCCATCCTCGCGCCGTCACGAAACGCTTGCCGTCCACATCCGAAACGATCGAATAGAAATTCTTTTTCTTGATCTCAAGGTACGCAAGGATCGCACCGTGGATCTGCGCATGGTACGCATACTCTTTCCATGCCGCAAAATCTTCCTCGATATAAATGCGTTTTACACGGTCATACGTTACGATATCAAAATCGCGCACCGACTTATTGTATTCCGGCGGGTTGCCCGCGGTCACAATGATAAAGCCGTCCGGCACACGATGATTTCCGAATGTCTTGTACTGCAGGAACTGTAACATCGTCGGCGCAAGTGTCTCCGACACGCAGTTGATCTCATCGAGGAACAAAATACCTTCCTTAATACCGCTCTCCTCGATCCGGTCATAGATGGATGCAATAATCTCGCTCATCGTATATTCTGTCACCGAGACTTCCTCATCCCCGTACTTTTTATTTGAAATAAAAGGCAGACCGATCGCACTCTGTCTCGTGTGATGCGTGATCGTGTAAGATACGAGATTGATGCCGCACTCGCGCGCCGCCTGTTCCATGATCGCGGTCTTGCCGATTCCCGGCGGTCCGATCAAAAGCAGCGGGCGCTGTCTCTCAACCGGGATCACATATTCCCCGCTCTCATCCCTGGTCAGATATGCGTGAACAGTGTTCACAATCTCCTGTTTCGCCTGTTTGATGTTCATTGTTGTACTCCTTGTTCTATTCTAATTCTGTCTTACTCTTCCATTGCAAAACACTGCTTTTTCGTTCTGTTTTTGGTTGTTCTGATGTTTTCTTTTTATGTCGAAGTCGTTTCGAGATACAGTTTTACAGCCCAGTCCGGGACCTTGCGTTCCTCTCTCTCTTCATCTCCGTAGAAGACGAACACCGTCTCGTAGTCCGTCGGCTTTTTCGGATATTCTCCGAAGCCGTCCGTAAAATACATCAGCCCCTTGAGCTGCTTTAACTCGCCACGCTTCCGCAGTGTCTCCACATAATCGAAGACCGGCCGGAAATCCGTTCCGTATCCGCCCTCCACATGAAAACCGTCCGCATACGCGTTCATCTCATCCAGGTTCGTGATGCGCACATCACGTTGGATCTGGTTGTCACACTCGATGACACGGATATTGACCTTATGGAAAAAGGATTCCTGCTGCTTAAGGATCGCTCCCGTCTCATTGACAAACTGCTGCACAAGCCTGTCCTTGCAAGACGCAGACGTATCAATCGCGATCACAAGTTCCTCTACCTTCTTCGCCTCACGGTACTCATTCTCCTCAATGAGCGGCATATTGCCGTACATCTGCAGACCGTACATATAAAATCCATAGTCAAACGAATCCATGTCCACCGACACTTCTTCCCGCACGACTGCAAACTTCTTTAAATATTCCTTATAACTTTTGCGCTCCCGGTTCTGCATTTTAAGCATCCATGCCAGCTTTCCGGCATCTTCCGCCGCGTCCTTGGCGAATGTCTCCATATCGCTTTCGATGCGCTTCGCGTTCTCTTTCCACTCCTCTTCCTTCGGGTCCATCGATCCCATCGGCGTGGTGTCCTGCTGCTTCTCCCCGGTCGGCTGCTGCTCGCTGTCCGACTCGCTGCTCTCGTTCTCCATCGGAGCCTTCGGATTCTTGTCATCCTCGTCCTCCGGTGGCTGCATCCGCTCCCAGAAACTGTGATCGCACATCGCAAATTCCTGTCGGAGCGATTCTTCCAGATACGGATCGCGTTTTCTCAATATGAAATAATGGTACAGTTTCTCTGCCGTCAGCACTTTCAGTTCCGCCGTCAGCTTCTCGTACCACTGCTGTCGGAAATCCGATGTCACACGCAGAATGCTCGGATACTCCATCGAGTCCACAACTGATTCCACCGCAATATCACAGCACAGATCCCACAGTTCCACATCCTCATGTTCCTTTGCCGAGAACATATGCCGGAACAGGCAGTGCATCAGCATATGCATGTACGCACGGTTTAAAAGTTCCGGGCGCTCGATATAGGTGTGCAGCAGATACGTCGGATTAAACCGGATAAATGCCGCGTCCGTGCCGAGCGTCCGCGTCGAGAGATCCATCTTGAATCCAAGCGATCCCAAAGCCGGTCCCATAAAACGCATCGACAGATATAACTCGGTTCGAACGCTGTTCAATATTTTATTTCCTGTTGTTTCTAACTCAATTCTTGTCTTCATTGATTCATTATATTCTTTCAATGACACCGAACTTTCCGCCATCATCCCAATGCTTGTTTCCGAGTTTTTCTACCACTCGTCCAACGACAATTTTGTCACTTGCCGGTGCGCCGTAAAATGCTGTCTCTGATACTCCATCAGTATCGCCGTGATCGCACTCAGCTTCTTGTCCGCCGCCTCATACAGACCATCCTCCAACGCATCTTTTGTGATCAGACACGTATCACACAGATAGCGAATTTCTTCAACACACTCCTGCTCGATCAGTTTCAGCAGGACAATGCGCGCGTTCTGCTCCAGATACTGCTCATACTGCTCCTTCGCGGCATCTTCCAGCTCGACCGGATAACGCAGCCGGTTGAGCGCCACCATGATCGCAGCCTCGTAATCATCACTGATCACATGCGAAAAAAGCCTGTCATACGCAAGCAGATCCACGCCTTTTCGCGTGACACACTCACGGTACGGATAGCCGCTGCCCTCAATCTTGTGATGCAGCACGCGCGCCTCCACGTCCTCCACGAAATCGTACACATACGCCGGGAACGTCAGACGCAGCCCGACCGGCTCGATCGTAAATGTAAGCCTCCGGTCATTGTCCGCAAGCAGTTCCTTCATAACCGAGAAACTGCCGCGCTCCTGATGCAACGTAATCTCGGACAGACTCTGACACTGTTTGATCACGCCATCATAATAATCCTCCACACGGTCATGCAGACACATACTGCGCAGATTCTTACAATTATAGAACGCATAGCGCCCGAGCGTGTCGATCGTCGCCGGAAGTTCCACACTTAAGAGATCCTCCCGTCCCGAAAAAGCGCTCTTGCCGATGCTTCGCACCGGAAGTTCTTCTATTCTTTCCGGGATAGTCAAATGACGTATTGCACCTTCGTATCCTGTGATTTCTATGTATTCATTACCTCTACGGTCTTTTTTTTGTTCATATATGTATGCCATTACAATTCTTTCTTAATTTTTCTCTACTATCTATTTTTCATGCCACCCGTGTTTCTTCGTATAATGCTTCCAGTTCCCCGATGAAATAAAGCGATCCGAGCGCGATTGTCTTCTCGCCCATCTTCGGCAGCGCAAGCACATCCGCAACTCTTTCGATACTTCTCGCCGGAACCCCATGATTCCTGATATCTTCCGCCAGGCTCTCCGCCTGCAATGCACGGCTGCTCTCCGGTGTCACCGTCACAAAATCGATGGCAAGCAAAAGCAGTTCCTCGATCATCTTCTCATAATCTTTATCCGCCATCACGCCCATCACAAAATGAAACTTCTCATTCGGATAAAGCTGTCTTAAGCTCTCTGCCAAAGCGTGGATTCCGTTGCTGTTGTGCGCGCCGTCCACCATAAGAAACGGCTCCTCGCTTAACAGTTCCATGCGCCCCTTCCATACCGCCGTATGGATTCCTTTTTCAATCGCTGCTTCTGCTTTCGCCGGATCAAATCCGGTCTGCGCAAAGAAACTTCTTGCGGCAAGCATTGCTGCTGCACCGTTCTCCAACTGATATGCACCGGTAAGTCCCGGCCGCATCGTAGCCACCTGCTGCATATCCGACTCGCTCACAAGCGTTCCCGGATGCTGCTGCAATACCGCAAGCGCTTCCTCGTCCTGTGGCGCAAAGACTGCCGGAACGTTTTCTTTTAAAATGCCTGCCTTTTCCGATGCAATCTCCGTCAGCGTATTGCCGAGAATTGCCATATGATCGTAACCGATCCTTGTTATGACCGCAACCATGGGATTGCCGAGCGCATTCGTCGAGTCGAGCCTTCCGCCGAGTCCCGTCTCCATGACCGCGACATCGCAGCCACAGTCTTTAAAATATAGCACCGCCATCACCAGACAGTAATCAAACATCGTCGGTGTCACACCGAAATCCATTGCAAGAAGTTCATTGCCGATTCGTGTTACCGCATTCTTCGAAATCATCTGCCGGCCGACCGTGATGCGCTCCTCAAAATGAATCAGATGCGGCGATGTAAAGCAGCCGCATTTCAATCCCGCCTGTGTGAATATATTGTTAAGAAACGCACAGGTGGAACCTTTGCCGTTCGTTCCCGCAACATGGATATAGCGGAGTCCTTCCTGCGGATTGCCAAGTGCCGCAAGCATCCGCCTGGTCACTTCCACGCCCAGCAGATTACCGAACCTTCTGCTGTTCTCAATTTTATCTATAACTTCTTCGTATGTATACAAAATTTTGCCTCGTTCGTCGTTTTTTATTTTTTAGTATAACACATGTTCGATGTTATGCAAAATCTGTCAACACAAAAAAAGCCCGAAAAATCCGACTTTTTGCGTCTTTATCAAAAATATCCATCCCCGCTTCTTTCACAAATACTCTTATAGCCAAAACAGGGTCAATGTATAACTTCTTTTGTTATACATTAACCCTGTTGTCATTTCACTTTACTTATATGCGTAGTAGATAAATCTTGCAAGCTCCACACGGGTGACTGCATCATCCGGTCGGAACTTGTGATCACCGCTATCCTTGATGATTCCCTTGGACTCGGCCCACGCTACCGCATCCGCATAGAATATCCAGTCATTGTAATCCGTAAAGGTTGACTTCTTGGATGCTTTCGGAGCACCGACGCTCTGCCATACATAATACAGTGCGTAACCGCGCGAGTAAGCATATTGACCTTCAAAGTTTCCATACTCGATCAATCCCTTATCCACTGCCCACAGCGCTGCTTTGTAGTAACTGTCCTTGCTCTTGACATCCGGGAACCAGTTTAACGCTTTCGGTGTCGGAGATCCGTTTGCCTTATACAATGCTTCAAACACATTACCCTTCGTACAGATTCCCTTGGAGTAAAATTCGTTCTTGCTGGTAGGCTCCATGATCTTCTTATTTACCACCCATGCAACCGCCTTTGCGTCCGCAGAATCCACATCGGTATACTTTGAGGATGAAGCTGCATTCTTAATCTTGATCTTCACCGTCTTGGTCGCATTCAGATTGATCGTATATCCGCCACTTACCTTCTTCATATAAGTGGTATCAAGCGGAAGATACGATTTTACCCCCGCCTGATCTGTACAGATCAGATACTCACCGACCATCGCCTCCTCGTCAGCAAAAGTTGTCTTTCCTGTACTGGTCGTGTAGGACTTGATCTTCTTCGCGGAACTTGCGAATATCTGCACCGCCTCAGTCTGATACGTTCCCACGCCCATATACTGAAAACCTGTACGCAAAATATTCGCCTTATGAGCGGCACTGTTCATCCAGCCGCGCATTGCAAGCTGTGGTGTAACATCTTTTGTACATTTGAACATATTCTCGCCGAGTCCCGTGTTCTTAAAGGAGGACGGAACCGCTGTCTTATAACTTGTGCCGTCCGGTCTTGTATGTGCTGGCTGCGTATTATTGACATTCTCCTTTGCACGGATCGTTGCAGCCTTCTGCAATGCCGCCGGCATCGTAAGAAGCGTTTCGCCTTTCTTCGCACGCTCAATATTCGTCAGACGCAAAATATTCCATTCGTCCTCAGAAACCGTAATTCCTTTTGTCGGACGATTGTTTCCGAGTGTCGGGATTTTCTCGTTGATGTAAAGTTCCCTCGTTTTTCCATTCAATGACAGATTTGCATAAGCGGTAACCGCCCCCTGGCTGTCATACGTTGCATCTACTTTACGGAACGATTTCCACGTTGCCTTGGTTCCGTTCTTGGCTGCCGCAAGGATTACCTTCATAACCTGTGCCTTGGTAGTCGTATTGGTCATCTTCATCTTGCCTGCCGCAGAGCTCATCGCACTCCAGTCTTCCTCGAGTTTTGTCCCTGTCGCGTCCGTATCATCTGCCTTTACACTCATCTGCGGCATCATACAGATCACCATAACAAGTGCAAGAACCAGACTGCACACACGCATTCCCCTGTGCAGGATCGTATTTTTTCTTTTTTTCATACGCATTCGTCCTCCTATCTATCGGTTCCCCTTAAAAAGTATTTACCTGTATGATACCTCATTTGACAGACTCTGCGGACAAAGCTGCGCCAATTACAAAATATACGACACGAACGATACCTGTTGTTTGTAGAAATTTGTCGGACCGTAGGGTATAATAAATTTATGCATAAGCGTTTGCGAAACTCCTGTGGCGGCTCGCTCGGGTTCGACTTGGCTCTGCGGCTGGCTTTTACGTTGCCACTCGTTATCCAAAATCAGGAATTTGCTGAAAATCTCCATTTGGCTCCTTTTATGATTTCTGTCCGCTCAAGCTTAGACAGCCCCCTCCGGTTGTCCGTCTGACACAGAATGCGTCCGAGTGATTTTGTGTCTGCCTTAATGAACGTCCGAAGGAAACGTG
>CAKRKX010000033.1 GCA_934358675.1 uncultured Agathobacter sp.
TATTACTCCAATGGCATATTCGATGATATCCCACAATTTCAATATCATACAGCTTACAGCAAGAACAAACACCGCTACGATAACCTATCTTTTCAGCTGCAAATTTTCTTCTGTGGCCCGATATGATCTCATAAGTTCCATCCTGCCTCGGTCTGACTATCAGAGGATTTAATATTCCATACTTCTTAATACTCTCCTGCAATTCCTTCTTTTCTTCCATAGGCAATTTCCTTTCCCTGAACGCACTCGCGATGCTCGCTCGTTGTCGCGGCATTCGTCAAAGTCTCAAGCAAGCTTGGACTTTGACTCATTGCTCACGCAAAAAAGCCCGTCCAGAATAGATTGTATTTCTCTAATCTGAACGGACTCTTCCGACAGACCTGATATCACAGACAAGAATATAGTGTTTTGTTTCACTGCTTTTCCTAATTTTACACCCCAAAGCTCATCCTACACTGTAGTTAATCCCTCCGGGTGACAAACCAGAAAATGTGAATCAGTGACAAGCATCCATCCCCTCTGACAAAATCAGTATTTTCAGCCTTGTTTTGCTGACAAATTTGTCACTGAAATTGCAATTCTGCACGAAAAAGGCGGCAATGAAACTATCTTCATTACCGCTAAAATGTTCCCTGCGGGAATCGAACCCACAATTACAGCTTAGGAGGCTGTTGTTATATCCATTTAACTAAGAGAACTTATATTAAACAGTTTGGTCTTCGCACTGATTACTCAATGCAAAGACTTCCCTGCATCCATACATTACCTTTGAATCTTCTGCCGATCTCCGGTTCTCCGAGAAGATCTCTCTCGTTGATGCACACGTCAAAACGCAGATCGTTGCACAACAATTTTAATTCATACATCATCTCCTGTGTGTATGAATTCAGAACCTTTGTATAATCGATAATTTCACCGAGAATACTGTATTGGTCACTCTCGATTCCATATGGCATAAATGTTGACTTAACAATACTGAGCACATCTTCCTTCGCAATCCGTCTGGAAATGATGGCATACGTATCCATATCCTCAAGAGTGAGACTTTCGATTGCTTCCTCATCTCCATCTCTTGCCTGCGCCATCAACTGGCTTCGCGCATTATCTTTCTTGATCGTTGCCTTTTCTTTCGGTGCGCGATCCATGATTGGACAAAGAATCTTGCCATCTACCGACAGTCCGGCAAGTCTTGCTCCATAATGAACACTTGCAATCCGGTTATTTGTTTCGGCAAGATAATCTGCCACATTCTGCAGATAAAAAATCAATGTAACCCCAAGATTGAGTTCATCGCATACGCCGGCATAAGATTCCTTTTCTGCATGCTTTTCTACTTCAATCTGTTCCTGTGTTGTCACACTTGTGCCCAGCACATAAGGATAATAATAATCCATCTCAAAGGAATCGTCCTCGCGGTACGTTCCCCGAACAGTAATTCCAACATTGGAAGCAAAGGATCGGGATAACTCCGCAAATTCATTTCCTTCAGAATCTTTTGTAATCTTCATCATCTCTGGTCGATCGATAATCTCTTGTAATATCAATTCCAGATCTCTTTTTCGAATATCTGAAAATCCAATTGTTCTCAGGAATTTATGCAACTCGAGTTCCCCTTTCTCCACATAATTATTTATTCTATCATAGAATCCTATGAATTGAAATACTATTTTGTTTTTATGGAAGAATCATTTGATTCCATTGCCATCTTTAAGGCTTCCTGCTCCTCTTCCGCAAGAACAATAATGGAATTGCCATCCACAATTTCCTTAATGTATGTGTAGCAGCCCTCTCTGCTGTGAACTGCATTTAAAACGAATCCATCATTTGTCTGATTCAGCAATGCAAGAGAAAAGCTAAGTTTTCCTCCCATCTCGTTAAAGGCATCATATTTTACAAGTCCGACCTTTTGGAATGTAAACTTCATATTGGCAAAAAGTTTTTTGATACTTTTTTCATTTGCACTGTTAGCCTGCATCAGTTCATCTACCTGATCCAGTCTTTTAATCAATGTATCCTCGAGCGACTTTGCATTTTTACCGCTCATAAATTTGTTATACTTCTTTTTCAACTTGCTTGTCTGTACCATATTTACAATAATCATGATCAGTAAAATGATAACGACCGCTGCAAGTCCAATAATAATGTAATCAGAATCAAATCCTAAATACTGTGCAATCATTTGTGTCTCCTATCATATTATGTTTCTATCTATACTCTTACAACTGTTATTTCTGAATCGTGCGAAGCAGATCAATAATTCGATCAAGCTCATCCTGGGAATAATACTCAATTTCAAGCTTACCCTTCTTATCATCCTTATGATTGATGCTGACCTTAGTTCCAAGGATCACTTTCATCTGCTCCTCAAGATCATGGTAAATAGCCTCAAGTTTAGGATCAAGTTTTACGCGAACATCTGTTTGTTTTTTCTTTTCATTCTGAAGACTCTTTACTAACTTCTCAGTATCACGCACGCTCAATTTCTCATCAAAAATCTTCTGTGCAATTGTATACTGTTTCTCCTGGTCTTCGATTCCGAGAAGTGCACGCGCATGTCCGGTTGTCAGCATCTCATCAATCACCATCTGCTGAACCTTTTCATTCAATTTCAAAAGGCGCATTGCATTGGTAACCGCTGTTCTACTCTTGGATACACGTTCTGCAACTTCATCCTGTTTCAGATTAAACTCGGACAATAATCTCTTATAAGCAAGTGCTTCTTCAATTGGATTTAAGTCCTCTCTCTGAATATTCTCAATCAGAGAGATTTCCATAATTTCCTGTTCTGTCAGCTTTTTGATAATAACCGGAACTTTCTTAACTCCGGCCATCTTTGCTGCACGCCATCTTCGCTCACCGGCGATGATCTCATAATAGTCATCTCTCTCCTGAACAAGAAGTGGCTGCAATACACCAAACTGCTTGATAGATTCTGCCAGTTCCAATAACGCATCTTCATCAAACTTCTTTCTCGGCTGTTCTCTGTTTGGTTCAACTTTTGTAATATCCATCATAACAGCATCTGCTGCATGTTCACTTGTCGGTTTCTTTTTTTCAGTTTCTTTTGCTGCAGGTTTTGTACTCACCTTGTCAGCAATCAAGGAATCCAATCCTTTTCCAAGGCCTTTTTTTGCCGCCATACTATTTATCCTCTCAATCTATTATAAATCTTTACGGTTGATAATCTCTTTTGCCAATTTACGATAGCTTTCTGCTCCGGCTGATTTCGAATCATACATATTAATCGGAATTCCATATGACGGTGCTTCTGCAAGACGAATATTTCTTGGAATCATTGTCTCGTAAATCTTTGTATCAAGATTTTCCTTAACATTCTCTACTACCTGATTGGAAAGATTTGTTCTCACATCATACATGGTGAAGACAACTCCTTCGATCTGAAGATTTGGATTCAATCTTTCCTGTACCAGATTGATTGTATGTATTAACTGACTCAATCCTTCCAATGCATAATACTCACACTGAATAGGAACCAATACGGTATCTGCTGTGGTCATAGCATTTACTGTTAACATATTCAAAGATGGTGGACAATCAATGATAATAAAATCGTAATCATCTTTGATATAATCAACTGCTGTTTTCAAAATATATTCTTTATCATTGATTCCAAGTAATTCAATCTCCGCTCCGGCAAGATTGACATTTGATGCAATAATCTTCAGATTATCAACGACTGTCTTCTGCATACTCTCATTGATTGTACACTCATCGAGCATCAATTCGTAAACGGTATTCTCTATTTCATTCTTATCAACACCCAATCCACTTGTCATATTTCCCTGTGGATCGAGATCGATTGCTAATATTTTCTTTCCGCTTTCTGCAAGGCAAGCTGCTAAATTAATTGCAGTTGTTGTCTTACCAACGCCACCTTTTTGGTTCGCGATTGCAATAATTCTTCCCATTCTATTTCCTTCCTGTTTCCTTCTATTGCACCTTTTTTCTTTATTTTTTCGTGCTTTATTATTATATCACTCTTTATTTATCTTTGCTAGAGTTAAGTTATTTTCAAAATGTTTCACGTGAAACATTTTGTGTTTTCTGATCAAAATATAGTATTTTATTTATTTTTCAAAAACAAAATCTTGTGGATTATATTCCAAAAAAAATACAAAAAAAGAAATGTTTCACGTGAAACATTTCTCCAAAAAACACCTAATTTATCAAAACCGGTACTGTAAAGCAAACGATCAAGTACAGCAATAATCATGATATTTTTGGAATATAAATCTTAATAGAACATCCCTTCTGTAGTGCAGACTCAATTTCTATTTTACCGGACAGTAAATCAACTCTCTTCTCCAGTACATAAAGTCCTAACTTTGTTACACCATACTCGGCATTCTGTGTAAAAGAATCATAATCGAACCCATGACCATTATCGGATACTGAAAGTAATACACCATCCGATTCATAGGTCAACCCAATCATAATTTTATCAACTCCGGAATACTTCATTCCATTTTTACTCAATTCACGAATTGCAGATAAAATTGTATTCTGAATTACATTATCAAGACGATATGATGTTCCCACCGTATGATAATCAATAGTATATAATTTGTTTTCTGATAACTGTTGGATCAGCTGTTGCGCTTTCTGTTCAAATGATGTTCCATCATCAAAAGCAGGGTATAACTCATAGGTATAATTCTTTAACCAATTTTGTTGCGCAAGACACAAATTATGAATTTCAGCCAATTCCATCTTTGCACGTTCAGTATCGACATCAATCAATTTATTACATAAATCCACATGATGATCTACCTGTTCCGAAATACTCTCTACCTGCACCGTTAACTTCTGAGAAAATCGATGCATCTGTCTGTCATCCGTACGCAACTGATTCATTCGAAAATCAATCGTATTTTTTCTAGTTGCATCTACCGTGTATTCCTTCATTACATTTGAAATCTCATCAATCTTATTTTCAACAATCTGTAGCTCATCCTGCAAAGAAGAAAGATGATTGAACTCCATCTTCTGATTATCCTGCAACTCAACAATCTTTTTCCGATTAAATGTATTTGTTTCACGTGGAGTAAATGCATCATAATTTGGATCGTTTGTATCTTCCAGAATTTCAATAAACTTTGCATTTTCCTTCATACGATTCTGGCAACTTACAATATCCTTCTGAATCATAAGTTTATGCTCTACATACTCCTGTTTTGTTCTCTCTAAATATTCTTTAACCATATCTTCTCCGTAATAATCTATATAGACATAATAACTATTTATATAGACTAGTCAAAATATCATTTTAAATTATGAATAACAACATCTTATATTCAAAAGTACAAACATCTATGTTAATTCGATTATAAAATATTTTTATTCTAATGAAAAGGAATATAAAAATATAATTTGTATATTCGACCAAAAATGTCTATAATAACTATATAAAGGAGGGTATACTCATGAAGAAAAAAACAAAACGATTTCTATTTTTGACAACTGCCGCATTGGCTGGCATGTATACTTATAACCGCTTTGTTGCAGATACATCCACCAATAAAAATATGCTTCCAACGAAGAACGGATCCTACTACGCATGGAATCAGGGAAATATTTTCTATACAAAGCATGGATCAGGAAGTCCAATTCTGTTAGTGCACGATACAAACGCAACGAGCTCATCTGTTGAGTGGTCGAAAGTAATCAAGCACTTACAGAAAAAACATACCGTATATGCAATTGATCTGTTAGGCTGCGGTCTGTCCGATAAGCCTGGTATCAGCTACACAAGTTACTTATACGTACAGATTATTACTGCATTTATCAAAGACGTCATCGGAGAGAAAACCGATGTCGTAGCATCGAACCTCTCAAGTTCCTTTGTCATTATGGCAAATCAGATTGACGAGACAATTATCAATAAGATTATTCTGATCAATCCTGCTTCTTTAAAGACATTGGATAACATGCCGGATCAGCAGAGTAAGATTAAGCAGACGATCATCAATCTACCATTGGTTGGTACATTCATTTACAACCTTGTGATGAATCCAAAAAATCTGGACCGGACATTCCGAAACAAATACTTCCATCGTCCGCAGCTGATCTCATCCACAATGGAGGATGCATATTATGAATCTGCTCATATGGATAACAGCAACGGAAAGTATCTGTACTCCAGTCTCTTAGGAAACTACATGTACACGGATATCCGTCACGCATTAAAGAATCTGAAGAAACCGATTACAATTATCGGAAGTGTAGAGCCTTCATCTAACATGAAGATCTTCGAGGAATACAAGAAATTGAACAAGTCGATCGGACTGATCAAGATTACGAACTGCAAGCTTTATCCACAGCTTGAGAATCCGGACAAGATTGCAAAAATTGTATCAACTATAATTGATTAAATCAAAATTTAATAAACCCTGTCTTTTTTGTAAAGACAGGGTTTATTTTAATTCTATAAGAATTTTCATACACAATTATACATAATACTGCCCACCTACAGCAATTTAGAAGAAAATAAGCTTTCATAAACGATTTTATATTTAAACAAGATAAGAAATCTGTAGTATTCTTATCAGCAAAACATATGTATATATATTCCGCTTATAACTACATAAAAATGTAAGATTTACAATGGATCCTTTGATGGCGTACCGGCCTTTCTTGGATACTTCTTTGGTGTTCCACCAACCTTATCAATAATGACAAAAGCTCTCTTTGATTCTCCAAGATTGAATTTCTTCACATCAGCAATCCTTCCACCGAGAAGAAATACCGATGATTTGGATGCAGCAACTTCTTCATCACACTCTCCTGCCTTATAAGAAACAAACTTTCCTCCAAGCTTTACAAACGGAAGACAATATTCACTGAGTGTCGAAAGATTTGCTACTGCACGAGATACACACAGATCAAACTGTTCACGGAACTTCACATTTCTTGCCAGATCCTCGGCTCTACCGTGAACCGTCTCAATCCCTTCAAGTCCAAGTTTCTGAATGACATCATCAAGGAAAAGGATTCTCTTATTCAAAGAATCAGCAAGTGTAATCTGAAGTTCAGGGAAAGCAATCTTAAGAGGAATACCTGGGAAACCGGCACCGGTTCCAAGATCGATCACTGTCTGCGGCTTTCTCAGATCAACCGCCTGAATCAGAGAAAGACTATCCTCAAAATGCTTTTCAAGTACTTCATCAAAATCCGTGATGGCGGTCAGGTTCATCACCTTATTCTTTTCAACAAGCATCTCATAATAAGTGATAAACTGTTGAAGCTGCTTATCCGACAGCGTGATTCCAATCGCATTTAAATCATTTATAAACTTCGTTGTATTATAATCCATATTCACCTCAATATGCTATTATCTTGAATTTAATTTAAAAAATAAATCAGGATTTGAATATTTCAACTGTTCCAGATAAACCAGTAGTACCGATACATCCGCAGGCGTCACACCGGAAATACGGGATGCCTGTCCGATATTAAGAGGCTGGAACTCATTCAACTTCTGCTGTGCCTCAATTCGAAGTCCCGAGATCTCTTTATAATCAAAATTCTTTGGCAACAGCTTCTTCTCAAGTCTCTTAAACTTTTCTACCTGCTTGATCTGTCTCGTAATATATCCCTCGTATTTGATCAATATATTCACCTGATCTGTTACTTCCTGTGGAAGCTTCGGCCGATCAGGATCAATTGGAGCAAGTTTATCGTAATCCAACTCCGGTCTACGAATCAAATCAGCAAGTGTTGTTCCTGTATTAAGAGGAATACTGCCATATTCCATCAATAAAGTCTGAACCGAAGCATTCGCTCCAACCTTCAGATGATTAACACGATCAATTTCACGATCGATCAATTCTTCCTTTTTGCAAACCCAGTCATAACGCTTCTGAGAAATCAGTCCAACCTCATAACCCTTTTTCGTAAGACGAAGATCTGCATTATCCTGACGTAAAAGTAAACGATATTCCGCTCGTGAAGTCATCATGCGGTAAGGTTCGCGGTTTTTCTTTGTAACCAGATCATCGATCAACACACCAATATAAGACTCGGAACGATCCAAAATCAAAGGATCCTTACCTAAAATCTCCATACTTGCATTGATTCCGGCAATCAGTCCCTGACTTGCCGCTTCCTCATAACCTGAACTTCCGTTGAACTGTCCACCACTGAACAGACCATGAATTTTCTTAAACTCGAGAGATGCATACAGATTGTTTGCGTCAATACAATCATACTCGATTGCATAAGCATTACGAACAATCTTCGCATGCTCAAGTCCCGGCAATGTACGGTACATCTCATACTGCACATCCTCCGGAAGAGAAGAAGACATTCCTCCAATATACATCTCGTTCGTGCTCAAACCTTCCGGCTCAACAAAAATCTGATGACGGTCCTTATCCGCAAATTTAACAACCTTATCCTCAATGGAAGGACAATAGCGAGGACCGGTTCCTTCAATAACACCGGCATAGATTGGTGAACGATCAAGATTATTTCGAATAATCTCATGTGTTTTCTCATTCGTGTAGGTTAACCAGCAGGAAACCTGATCAATCTGCACATCGTCCGGATTCGTTGTAAATGAAAAAGGCACAACTCTCTCATCACCAAACTGTTCCTCCATCTTGGAGAAATCAATGCTTCGCTTATCAATTCGTGCAGGTGTTCCTGTCTTAAAGCGACGAGTCTCAATTCCATGCTTAGAAAGAGAATGTGTCAGATGATTTGCAGCGGACAGACCGTTCGGTCCTGTATGTGTGATCATCTCACCGGTCAGACAACGAGCGCGAAGATAGGTACCGGTACACAGAACAACAGCCTTACATTTATACGTTCCACCAGATACGGTTCTGACTCCTGTAATCTTCTGCATACCGTCTTCTTCCGGAACTTCATCTCCAAAGAAATGATCCCTGTCCGTAAGAATCTCTGCAACCTCCGCCTGACGGATTGTCAAATGATCTGTATTCTGCAACGTTTTGCGCATTTCTTTTGTATATTCCGCTTTATCAGCCTGTGCGCGGAGAGAATGTACAGCCGGTCCCTTTGATTTATTCAGCATTTTGGACTGAATAAAGGTCTTATCAATGTTCTTACCCATCTCTCCACCCAAAGCATCAATCTCACGAACCAGATGTCCCTTCGAACTTCCACCGATATTTGGATTGCACGGCATCAAAGCAATACTGTCTACACTGACCGTAAACATAATTGTCTCAAGTCCAAGCCGTGCGCTTGCAAGCGCAGCTTCACATCCGGCATGTCCGGCACCGACAACAACTACATCATATTCTTCCGTAATATGCGGAATCTGCTTTTCATTTGTATTCATCTCTTCCAACTTCTCGTCCATCACTCTATCCTTCATCTTTTACATTACTTACCCATACAGAATTTTGAAAAAATTTCTTCCACAAGATCATCTTCCACCGATTCTCCTATGATCCTGCCAAGTTCTTCATAAGCTCCCATCAGGTCAATTGAGAAGAAATCTTCTGCCATACCATCATCAATGCTTTGAATTACCTGTTTCAAATAAGTCAAAACAATCTGTAAAGAATTCTTCTGTCGAACATTGATCGAATATACTTCATCATTAAATGTAACCTCACCCTGGAAGAACATGTCCTTAATTGTATCCTCAAACTCATCAATTCCCGTATTCTGTTTTGCAGAAATTGAAATAATCTTCTTATCAAGATATTTTGTAACATCTTCCGGTTTTACCTTCGTGTCAAGATCCGATTTATTTAGGAGAACGATAGCTTTCTTATCCTGCAGCAGCTTCATAATCTCGTAATCATTCTCATCCAGATCCGTGGAAGCATCAATCACATAAATAACAAGATCCGCATTCGCTGCATAAGTTCTTGCGCGATCCACACCGATTTTCTCCACAACATCCGACGTATTTCGAATGCCTGCCGTATCCATCACATTAAGTGTAATACCATTCAGGTTGATCTGTTCTTCAAGCACATCTCTTGTCGTTCCGGCAATCTCAGTAACAATCGCTTTCTCCTGTCCGACCAGAATATTTAAGAGAGAAGATTTACCCGCATTTGGTTTACCCACAATTACGGTATTAATTCCTTCCTTTAAAATGCGCCCATTATCAAAGGATTTCAGTAACTTATCCACATTCTCAACTTCTTTATCCACAATTCCACGAAGTTTCTCAGGATAACCTTCAAGAGAGATATGTTCCGGATCATCAAGCGCCGATTCAATAAATGCAATCTCGTAAATGATCTCGTCACGAATCTTTTTGACTTCCTCATGCACCGATCCTCTCAACTGATTGAGGGAACTCTTAAGTGCATAATCATTCTTGGCATTGATCACATCGATAACCGATTCTGCCTGCGTGAGATCCATTCTTCCATTTAAAAAGGCACGCTTTGTGAACTCACCCGGTTCTGCCGGACGCGCCCCATACTTGATCACTGTTTCCAAGATGCGCTTCATGACATACACTCCGCCATGACAATCAATCTCAACCGTATCCTCTCTCGTATAAGAATTCGGTGCCTTCATAATAAGAACCATAACCTCGTCGATCAATTCATCTCCATCATAGATAAATCCATAATGAATCGTATGGCTCTTGCAATTGATTAACTTTTTATCTGAATTTTTGGCACGATAGATGCGATCAATCACAGACAAAGCCTCATCTCCGCTGATTCGTACAATACCGATTCCCGAAGGAGACATCGCTGTTGCAATCGCAGCAATGGTATCCACATTCATATTGATTTCCATGCAAAATCTCCATTCAAATTTTTCCGTAACCGGCTTCTCTATAAATAAGAAGCATTCTGATAGTAACTATATAACATAATCGCTTTTTTATCAAGAAAAATGGGCATCCAATCAATGGATGCCCAAACATAAGAAACAATATTATCTTTTTAATGTAACAACAACATGTCTGTAAGGCTCATCACCTTCACTGTGTGTTGTAACATAACGATCATTCTGAAGTGCGGAATGAATGATACGTCTCTCGAAAGGATTCATAGGCTCTAAAGATACCGGACGCTTTGTTCTCTTAACCTTATAAGCGATGTTCTTGGCAAGATTATCAAGAGTCTCTTTTCTTCTCTTGCGGTAATCCTCGGTATCAATCTTAACCTTGTAGTAATTTTCAGAATGCTTGTTTACTGCAAGATTCGTCAGATACTGGAGAGAATCAAGAGTCTGTCCTCTCTTACCGATCAGGATGCCCATATCATCACCCTTCAACTCAACGTCGATGGAATGCTCATCCTCATCAATCTTAATCAACACTTCAACTTCCATATTCATAGCTGCGAATACGGAATCAAGGAAGTTACGAACATTTCCTTCCAAAGAAAACTTCTTGCGAGCCTTAATGACTGCATTCTTGCTACCGATTCCAAGGAAACCGGTACTTCCCTTCTCTACTACTTCATACTCAATGTTATCGCTTGTTGTTCCAAGCTGGATCGATGCCTCAGTAATCGCATCGTCAACATTTTTTGCAGAAACTTCAATAAAATCCATAATGACGCCCCCTCTTATTTACGATTATTATTTTCATTAAAATCTCTAACCATATTTGCCTTAGACGCAAGACTTCCAGGCTTTGCATTACTCTGTGCCTGACGAGCCTTCTCTAATTCAAGTTCCTTCTGCGCATTAGAAACATAATTTGCCTTACTCTCAATAGATCTCGTCTTCATCTGTGCAGCCTGACGAATCTGATCCTCAGAGATACCCATCTTCTCTCTCTTCTTCTTTGCCTTTTCCTGATTCTGCTTAATAATGTCATCCAGATCAAGATTCTGAATGTGCTTATTAACGAAGAACTGCTGAATAGCACGAACTACCGCACTTGCGATCCAGTAGATACCAAGACCGGTTGGTGTGATGAAACAGAAGAACAATGACATCAAAGGCATCATGGTATTCATGGACTTCATCTGTCTTGCCATCTGATCGTTATCACCGGTGTTTGCCTGTGGCATAAGCTTAATGTTGATAACCTGTGTAACATAGGCAAGAATCGGAATAAGTAATGCAAGAACAAGTAAAATCCACTCACGTCCGGCAAAAGATGTTTTCATAATATTCCATGGTGTATCAGAAATATTAACTTTTCCAAATGCATAATTGAATTTGTTAATATGCGGTGTAATCGCATTAACCGCATCTCCAACTCCTCCAAAATAAGAAGTCAGGTTCTCCCATCCTTCCTTTGGAAGCTTGTACAATACATCAATAATGTAATTGTGTAATGCTGTTGTGTCAGTTGAAGTAAAATCAACAGATACAGAAGTAATCTTGTAATCTGTTACAATCTTCTGCATGATATCCTGAAAACCGGATGTATTGCTGATGATATCAACAACACTTCCCTTTACAACAGAACCGTTGCTTAACACACCAAAATAATCCTTAATTGATGTGATATAAGCAGGAATATTGTAAAATACACGATACAATGCAAACAGAAGTGGCATCTGAATCAACATCTGCACACAACTTCCCATCGGAGAAACACCATACTTCTGATATACAAGCTGTGTTTCTTCATTCATTGCTGTCACTGAAGCCTGATCTTTGCGATTCTTATACTTATCCTGAATCGCTTTCAGCTCCGGCTGCATCTTCTGAGATAGTTTTGAAAACTTCTGCTGCTTAATGGTAAGTGGAAGTAAACAAGTGTAAATCAAAATTGTAATAATAATGATACTTATAGTTACACTTTCAACACCGAATAAATTATAAACAATGTTGTAGATTCCATTCATGATCCATCCTAAAACCTTTGCAATCGGTCCCAGAATCTTGCCCGGATAGGCTGTCAATTCAATCGCTGACATAAAAACCTCCTTTATGGAACTGGATCATATCCGCCCTTAGAAAAAGGATTGCATCTTAATATTCTCCAGGCAGCCAAAGCACCACCCTTGATTGCGCCGTACTTCTGCACCGCCTCAAGCCCATAACAGGAACATGTTGGATAATACGGACACTTTGTTGTCTTCATTGGAGAAATATATCTCTGATAAAATTTAATCAATGCAATTAATAATTTTTTCAACAGGATTCCATCTTCTTTTCAATTTTAGTCAATATGAACAATTTTGTGAAGACGTCCAAGATGCATAAGCGCACTCTCGATTTCATGATAAGATGCATGGCGCGCTGTCGCTCTTGCGATGACTACGATGTCTAAACCACTATTAAACATGTCCTCATGTAGTCGGTAACTCTCTCTGATCAAACGAGTTAAATGATGTCTTATAACACTATTTCCAACTTTTTTGCTAACTGATATTCCTAATCTGTTTTCTTGTATGTGATTTTCATAAATGTACATAACAAGTAAACGGTTCGCATAAGACTTACCATTGTTATATACATTCTGAAAATCTCTGTTTTTCTTTAATGAATCTGAAAATTTCATGTGAAATAATCCTTCCAAAATCCATCATAAAAGAAGAAAAGACCACAAAATTGTGGCCTAAGCTGATAATTTTTTTCTACCTTTTAATCTTCTTGCAGCCAATACTTTTCTTCCGCCTGCTGTACTCATTCTGCTTCTGAAACCATGTACTCTGGCTCTCTGTCTCTTTTTTGGTTGGAATGTCATCTTCATTGTATCCACCTCCTCTACGTTAAAAAACATCACTTGAAATTATATCAGAAAACCTCTGTAAGTCAAGTAAAATCAAGGCTTTTTTAAAATTTAATAATTTAAATACTACATATTATACCTAAATTTGAATCTTCACTATATCTAGTGTTATCAAAACAGACTCCCAAAAAGTTATCCTCAATTTGTGGATAACTTGTGGATAATATGTCAACACAATATGGATAAAATGTTAAAAAACGCCGTAATGCAGAAAAATAAAGGTCTATAACTTTTATGGCTTATAAACACGCTTTAATCGTTGATTTAGGTGCAAAAATAGTGTACTATAGTAACTATAGGATTATGGATAACTATCCTATTTTATAAGAAAGATGTGGAGATATAGATGGACAAGATTATTGAAAAGTGGGACGAGATATTAAATACAGTCAAAAAGGAGTATGAAATCAGTGATGTATCCTTTGATACGTGGATCCGTCCTCTGGAAGTCTTTGCCATCGAGGGGAACACTCTGTACATTCTGGTACCGTCGGAGCAGATGGCTTTGACTTATATTTCTAAGAAGTATTTGGCTCCCCTTCGTGTAGCAATCGTAGAAATCACTGAAATTGAATATGAGATTGAGTTCATTCTTCCGGAGCAGGCGAAAACTTTAAAGCTTAAAAGCAAGCCGATGAAGAATACTGCTTCTTTAAGCGGAGATGATTCCAACCTCAATCCCAATTATACATTTGACACATTTGTCGTAGGTAACAACAACCGTTTTGCACATTCTGCCTCACTCGCAGTCGCAGAATCACCGGGAGAAGCCTACAATCCTCTCTATATATATGGAGGACCGGGACTCGGCAAGACGCATCTGATGCATTCGATCGGACATTTCATTCTGAATCAGAATCCGGATGCCAAAGTTATTTATGTTACCTCCGAGGAATTTACGAATGAAGTTATCGAATCGATCCGTAACGGTAATGCGTCTTCCATGACGAAGTTCCGTGACAAATACCGCAAGGTAGATGTCCTGATGATCGATGATATTCAGTTCATTATCGGAAAAGAGAGTACGCAGGAAGAATTCTTCCATACATTTAATGCTCTCCAGACTCAGGGAAAACAGATCATCCTGACTTCCGATAAGCCACCGAAAGAGATGGAAACACTTGAGGAACGTATTCGTTCCCGTTTCGAGTGGGGACTGATGGCAGATATCGGTGTTCCGGATTACGAGACGCGTATGGCGATCCTTCGTAAGAAAGCGGAATCCGACAACTTTGATATCGATGATGAAGTGTTAAGCTACATTGCCAACAACATTAAGTCCAATGTACGTGAGCTTGAAGGGGCACTCAACAAACTTCTCGCTTACAACAACCTCGTACATATCCCGATTACCATGGATATTGCCGAGAAAGAACTTGCCAACATTATTACACCGGACAAGCCGAGAGAAATCACTCCTCAGCTGATCATTGAAGTTGTTTCGGAACATTTTCATATTTCCGTTGACCAGATGATCTCCAAGACACGAAGCAGTGATGTTGCCAAGCCAAGACAGATTGCAATGTATCTTTGCAAGAGTATGACAGATTCTCCTCTTGATACGATCGGTTCCCTGTTAGGTGGAAGAGACCATTCCACAATTATCCACGGAATCAAGAAGGTAACAGAGGATTATGATACAAACGAAACTACAAGAACGTTGATAGAAACCATTAAGAAGAAGATCAATCCGAATTAGTTTCTTCCTATTATAATATGTCACTCTTACAACAGGTTCTTCAACTTATTCACGTTTATCCACAGTGGATGCATTGTGAAAACTATGGACAACCTTTATATTACCTTAGAAAACGACTTGATGCTCATGATTGATTTCAACAGACTTGTCCAATCTATTCTCAACGGTTGAACAGGCTTTCAAGTAAGTTATCAAGTCACGTAAAGCGCTACTTTAAAGCCTTAGAACGGGTTATTCACATATGAACAGCCCCTATTAAGAATATTACTGATATCTTTATATATTTATTTAAACCAGGAAGGAGTTTTTCAAAATGAAATTAATCTGTTCAAAATCGAACTTACTGCGTGGAGTAAACATTGTCTCAAAAGCTGTTCCTACCAGAACCACGATGGCTATTCTTGAATGTATCTTAATTGATGCTTCTGCTAATGAAATTAAACTGATGGCTAATGATATGGAACTTGGTATTGAGACTAAGATTGAAGGTACTATTGAAGAGAGAGGTGTGATCGCATTAGATGCCAAGATATTCTCTGAAATCGTGCGTAAGCTTCCGGACAATGATGTTACTATTGAAACAGATGCTTCTTTCAAGACAGTAATCTCCTGTGAGAAAGCAAAATTTAATATTGTCGGTAAATCAGGAGACGATTTTTCCTATATTCCATATATTGAGAAGAACGAGTCGATCGTGATTTCTCAGTTCACACTCAAGGAAGTCATTCGTCAGACGATTTTTTCCATTGCGGACAATGACAATAACAAGCTGATGACCGGTGAATTATTTGAAATCAATGAGAATCAGCTGAAAGTGGTATCTCTTGACGGACACCGTATCTCAATCCGTAATATTGAACTTAAGAATAACTATGATCACAAGAAAGTTGTCGTTCCTGGTAAGACACTTCAGGAGATCAGCAAGATTATTCCGGGTGGTGTGGATGATGATGTAATCATCTACCTTGCGGACAATCATATTGTATTCGATTTTGACACGACAACCGTTGTATCCCGACTGATCGAGGGAGAGTATTTTAAGATTGATCAGATGCTTTCCTCCGATTACGAGACGAAGGTAAAGGTAAATAAGAGAGAGCTTCTTGACTGTATTGACCGTTCGACACTTCTCGTTAAGGAAGGCGACAAGAAGCCGATCATCATGAATGTGACAGACGGCAGCATGGAACTTAAGATTACATCGTTTATCGGTTCCATGAATGAAGATATTGATATTGAGAAGGAAGGTAAGGATATACTGATTGGATTCAACCCAAAATTCTTTATCGATGCACTTCGCGTGATCGATGAGGAGGAAGTAAGCCTTTATATGGTCAATCCGAAGGCACCTTGCTTTATCAAGGACGATGAAGGAAAGTTCATCTATCTGATCCTTCCTGTAAACTTTAATACCGCAACAAACTAGGTGGATAGATTGAGGAGTAACTATGATTACAGTGAATATTCGTGAAGAAGATGAGTTCATTAAGCTGGGACAGGCTTTGAAAAAAGCGAGTCTTGTCGGTTCCGGCGTGGATGCCAAGATGGTAATTCAGGACGGACAGGTTGCAGTGAATGGACAAATCGAAGTGCAGAGAGGCAAGAAATTACATGATGGAGATGTTGTCACCTATAACGGAGAGACAATACAGATTGTAAAATGATCATTCGATCGATAGAACTACGGAATTTTCGTAATTACGAGAATCTGAACATTGAATTTGACGAAGGCACCAATATTTTATACGGCGATAATGCGCAGGGTAAAACGAACATCCTCGAAGCGGCCTATATGAGCGGGACGACAAAGTCCCACAAAGGAAGCCGCGACAAAGAGATGATCCGGTTTGATCAACCGGAGGCACATATCCGCACGGTTGTGGAGAAAAATGAAAAGCAGTTTCAGATCGACATGCATCTTCGCCGCAACGGATCAAAGGGTGTGGCAATCAATAAGATTCCGATCAAGAAAGCCAGCGAATTGTTTGGCATATTAAATATTGTTTTTTTCTCGCCGGAGGATCTGAACATCATCAAGAATGGTCCTGCGGAGAGAAGAAGATTTATTGATTTGGAACTGTGTCAGCTGGATAAACTTTATCTGTCGGATCTGTCCAATTACAACAAAGTGTTAAACCAGAGAAACCGGCTTTTGAAAGATATTGCTTATCGGTCGGATTTATTGGATACACTTTCGGTATGGGATACGCAGCTCATTGATTACGGGCGGAGGATTATCGCCAAACGTAAGATATTCGTGGATGAGTTGAATATGATCATTCAGCAGATCCATTCAAATATATCGGGAGGCAGAGAAAATCTGATCCTGCAGTATGAGCCGAATATCGATGACATTTTTTTTGAGGATGAACTGAGCCGGGCGAAGAATAAGGATTTAAAGCTTTGCCAGACAACGGTCGGACCGCACCGAGACGATATGCTTTTTTCCATAGACGGAGTAGATATCCGCAAGTACGGTTCGCAGGGACAGCAGAGAACATCGGCATTGTCGCTGAAATTATCTGAGATCGACCTTGTAAGAAAATCCATTCATAATACGCCGGTGCTGCTTCTCGACGATGTATTGTCCGAGCTGGACAGCAACCGACAGAATTATTTGTTAAATAGTATTACAGATATTCAGACAATTATTACATGTACCGGTCTGGAAGAATTTGTAAAAAATCGTTTTCAAATCGATAAGATTTTTCAGGTGATAAGCGGAGAAGTGTTTGAGAAGAAGACGATAGAAGAGATATAAATTAGTTTAAGTGTTCATCCATTGGGTGAGGAGGAAATTCATGAGTGAAGAATTGCAGAACAATCAGGAATACGGAGCGGATCAGATCCAGATTTTGGAGGGACTTGAGGCGGTAAGAAAGAGACCGGGTATGTACATCGGAAGTACATCCGCAAGAGGACTTCATCATCTGGTCTATGAGATTGTGGATAATGCCGTGGATGAGGCACTTGCCGGTTATTGTGATAGTATTGAAGTAACGATTGAACAGGATAATTCCATTACTGTTGAAGATGATGGACGTGGTATTCCGGTCGGAATGAACCATAAGGCCGGTAAATCGGCACTTGAAGTTGTATTTACCGTGCTGCACGCAGGCGGAAAGTTCGGCGGCGGAGGATACAAGGTATCCGGAGGACTCCATGGAGTAGGTGCATCGGTTGTAAATGCATTGTCTACATGGCTTCATGTTGAGGTATATCATGAGGGCAAGGTTTACGGACAGGATTACAAGCGAGGCAAGGCAGAGAGCGCGGTAAAAGTAATCAGTGAATGTGAAGCGGACAAGCATGGAACAAAAGTACATTTCCTGCCGGATCCGGAGATTTTTGAGGAAACCGTATATGATTATGATACATTAAAGCAGAGATTGCGTGAGACAGCATTCCTGACAAAGGGACTTCGCATCGTGCTCAAGGATACAAGAGAAGGAAGCGAGCACAACCATGAATTCCATTATGCAGGCGGAATCAAGGAGTTCGTTCAGTATCTGAACCGTGGTAAGGAGCCACTTTATCCGGAAGTAATCTACTGTGAGGGAAGCAGAGACGGCGTGTATGTAGAGGTTGCTCTGCAGCACAATGATTCCTTTAATGATTCGACATTCAGTTTTGTAAATAATATTATTACGCCGGAAGGCGGAACGCATCTTGCAGGTTTCCGTAATGCGATGACCAAGACATTTAATGCCTATGCAAGAGAAGCAAAGATTTTGAAAGATAACGATGCGGCTTTGACCGGTGATGATATCCGTGAAGGTCTGACCGCAATCATCAGTATTAAGATCGAGGAGCCTCAGTTCGAGGGACAGACAAAGCAGAAGCTTGGTAACAGCGAGGCGCGTGGAGCGGTTGATTCCGTTGTGACAGAGCAGCTTACTTACTTCCTCGAGCAGAATCCGGATGTTGCTAAAAATATTTGTGAGAAATCCCTTCTTGCGCAGAGAGCAAGAGAGGCAGCCCGTAAGGCGCGTGACCTGACAAGACGTAAGACCGCGTTGGAAGGTACGGCTTTACCTGGTAAACTTGCCGATTGTTCGGACAAGAATCCGGAGAATTGTGAGATCTTTATCGTAGAGGGAGATTCCGCCGGCGGTTCTGCCAAGACAGCCAGAAGCCGTGCGACACAGGCAATCCTTCCGCTCCGCGGTAAGATTGTGAATGTAGAGAAAGCACGCCTTGACCGTATTTATGACAATGCGGAGATTAAGGCGATGATTACTGCTTTCGGTACCGGTATCCATGAGGATTTTGATATTACGAAGCTTCGTTACAACAAAATTATCATCATGACGGATGCCGATGTCGACGGTGCCCACATTGCAACCCTGATGTTGACATTCCTGTATCGTTTCATGCCGGAGCTGATCAAGCAGGGACATGTATATCTGGCAACGCCGCCACTCTACAAAGTTGAAAAGAACAAGAATGTATGGTATGCGTACAGTGATGAGGAACTGAATAATATCCTTGTTGAGATTGGGCGTGACCAGAACAATAAGATTCAGCGATACAAAGGACTTGGAGAGATGGATGCCGAGCAGCTTTGGGAGACAACCATGGATCCGGAGAAGCGAATCTTAAAACAGGTTATCATTGATGATGAGAATTCATCGGAGATCGATGTGACATTTACCACTCTTATGGGTGATAAGGTAGAACCAAGAAGAGAGTTTATTGAAGAAAATGCCAAGTATGTAAAGAACCTTGACATTTAAGGAGGAAAGTTTAAGTGGATGACAAGATATTTGATCAAATTCAACAGGTTGATTTGAAAAAAACCATGGAAACCTCCTATATCGACTATGCGATGAGCGTTATCGCGAGCCGAGCACTGCCGGATGTCAGGGATGGTTTGAAGCCGGTACAGAGACGTGTTCTCTATTCCATGATTGAATTAAACAACACACCGGATAAGCCACACCGTAAGTGTGCGCGTATCGTTGGTGATACGATGGGTAAATACCATCCACACGGAGACAGCTCCATTTACGGAGCACTTGTCAACATGGCACAGCCTTGGTCGACAAGATATCCACTTGTGGATGGACATGGTAACTTCGGTTCTGTGGACGGAGACGGCGCAGCCGCTATGCGATATACAGAGGCACGTCTGTCAAAGATCTCGATGCAGATGATCCAGGATATCAACAAAGATACGGTTGATTTCATACCGAACTTTGATGAGACGGAGAAAGAGCCTACCGTACTTCCTTCCCGTTATCCGAATCTTCTGGTAAACGGAACGACAGGTATTGCCGTTGGTATGGCAACAAATATTCCGCCACACAATCTGCGTGATGTCATTCATGCGGTTGTTAAACTGATCGATAACGACATTGAAGATAAAGAGACCGATATCGATGAACTGATCGATATTATCAAGGGACCGGATTTTCCTACAGGGGGTGTGATCCTCGGTACAGCCGGAATCAACGAAGCATACCGCACCGGCCGCGGCAAGATTCGCGTGCGCGCCGTAACGGATATCGAACCGATGGACAACGGCAAGAACCGTATTGTTGTGACGGAGCTTCCGTACTTGGTCAATAAAGCAAGATTGATCGAGAAGATTGCAGAACTTCACAAGGATAAGCGCATTGACGGAATTACAGATCTCCGTGATGAATCCGACCGTGAAGGAATGCGTATCGTGATCGAGCTGCGCCGAGATGTGAATCCGAGCGTTGTACTCAATCTTTTATACAAACATACACAGTTGCAGGATACATTCGGAGTAATCAACCTTGCTTTGGTGGATAACCAGCCGAAAATTCTCAATCTGTATGAATTACTGAACTATTATCTGCTTCATCAGAAGGAAGTCATCACAAGACGTACCAGATACGACTTGAATAAGGCAGAAGAGAGAGCCCATATCTTACAGGGATTGATCATTGCTTTGGATAACATCGATGAAGTCATTGCAATCATCCGCAGCAGCAGAACCACACAGGATGCCAAGAATGCGTTGATGGAGCGATTCGGATTATCCGATGCGCAGTCACAGGCAATCGTGGATATGCGACTGAAGGCTCTGACAGGTCTCGAAAGAGAAAAGTTGGAGAACGAGTACAAGGAACTGATGGCTTTGATCTCTGAATTGAAGTCTATCCTTGCCGATGAGAAAAAGCTTCTCACCGTTATCCGTACCGAGATTCTTGCAATTGCTGACAAGTACGGTGACGACAGAAGAACGCAGATCGGATACGATGAATTTGATATTTCCATGGAAGATCTGATTCCGGAGACCAACAATGTCATTACCATGACCAAGGTTGGATACATCAAGCGTATGGGAACCGACAATTTCAAGAGTCAGAACCGCGGCGGTAAGGGAATCAAGGGAATGGAGACCATTCAGGATGACTATATCGTAGAGATGCTGATGACAACGTCGCATCATTACCTGATGTTCTTCACGAATATGGGAAGAGTATACCGCATCAAGGCATACGAGATTCCGGAGGCAAGCCGTACATCAAGAGGTACTGCGATCATCAATCTTATCCCGTTACAGCCGGATGAGAAGATTACCGCGATGATCCCAATCCGTAATTACGAGAAGGATAAGTACCTGTTTATGGCAACCAAGAACGGAATCGTAAAGAAAACATCTATCCTCGAATACGAGAATATCCGTAAGACCGGACTTGCAGCCATCAATCTTCGCGATGATGATAAGCTGATTGAAGTTAAGATCACGGACAACAACGAAGATATTCTCCTGTTCACCAAGTATGGTCAGTGTATCCGATTTAAGGAGACGGATGTAAGAGCAACCGGTAGAACCACCATGGGTGTGATCGGAATGAATCTTGCACACGGTGATGAGATCATCGCGATGCAGATGGCATCACAGGGCGACTCCGTTATGATCGTTTCCGAGAAAGGACTTGGAAAATGCACACTGATCAACGAATTTACACCGCAGAATCGTGGTGGAAAAGGCGTTAAGTGCTATAAAATCACAGAAAAATCAGGAAACCTTGTCGGTGTTAAGGCTGTTGGCAAAGAAGATGAGATCATGTTGATCACAACAGAGGGAATTATTATCCGCATTCGTGTTAATGATACCACTTTGCTCGGAAGAGTAACTTCCGGAGTGAAACTCATCAACCTTAAGAATGACATCACCGTTGCAAGTATTGCGCGTGTTGTGGAAGATAAGTCATTGATGCCGCCGGAGGAGTCGAATTCCGAAGAAACAGAATCGAAAGAATCTGTAACCGAAGAACCAGCATCTGAGGAATAAAGCACAAAGTAATAAAAGATAAGAAGCAGGGTTTTATGCCCTGCTTCTAAACTGTTTTGATAATTGAAAATAAAAACAAGTGAGAGGAAACCATGATACGAACAATTAACACCGAAGAAATTACAGCCGTTGTAAAAGAAATGTGCATTGAAGCAAACCATTTTCTGTCCGAAGATATGGATGCCGCAATGAAAAAAGCGTGTGAAACCGAGAAATCCGAGCTCGGTAAAAAAATATTAAATCAGCTGCAGGACAATTTAAAGATTGCCGGCGAAGAGATGATCCCAATCTGCCAGGATACCGGTATGGCAGTCTTCTTTGTAGAAATCGGACAGGATGTACACCTGAAAGGCGAGTGGATCGAGAATGCCATCAACGAGGGCGTTCGACAGGGATATACAGACGGATATTTAAGAAAATCCGTAGTGAAGGATCCAATCATCCGCGAGAATACAAAAGATAACACGCCGGCGGTCATCCATTATTCGATCGTTCCCGGCAATCAGGTAACCATCACATTTGCACCGAAGGGATTCGGAAGTGAGAATATGAGCCGCGTTTTCATGTTGAAGCCGGCGGATGGAATCGAAGGCGTAAAGAATGCCATCCTCACAGCTGTAAAAGATGCGGGACCGAATGCCTGCCCACCAATGGTGATCGGCGTAGGAGTCGGAGGAACCTTCGAAAAATGCGCTTTGCTCGCAAAGAAAGCATTGACCAGACCGGTTGGAGAGCATTCCAGTGTGGAATATGTGGCAGATATGGAAAAAGAGATGCTGGAGAAGATCAACAAGCTTGGCATCGGACCGGGTGGACTCGGCGGAACGACCACAGCACTTGCAGTCAATATCAATACTTATCCGACACACATTGCCGGACTTCCGGTGGCAGTCAATATATGCTGCCATGTCAACCGACACATCGTTCGCATCGTGTAGAAGTGAACAAACAATCGGTTTCGTGTGGATAACTTAGAGTAGATTTTAAATTTATGTTTAAAAGTAAAGGATAAGGCAAAATGGACAAACAAATCACAACACCAATTACAGAAAAAATTACCGCAGATCTTCATTCCGGGGATTACGTGTACATAACAGGAGAAATCTATGTCGCGCGCGACGCGGCACACAAGCGCATGATCGAAGCGTTGGATCGCGGCGAAGAGCTGCCAATCGATATCAAAGATGCGACCATCTATTATATGGGACCGTCACCGGCGCGCGAGGGACGTCCGATCGGATCCGCCGGACCGACAACTGCAACCCGAATGGATAAATACGCACCTCGTTTACTCGACTTAGGAGAGAAAGCGATGATCGGAAAAGGCAAGCGTTCCAAGGAAGTCATTGAAGCTGTCATAAGAAACAAAGCGGTCTACTTTGCAGCAGTCGGCGGAGCGGGAGCACTTCTTTCCAAATGTATCAAGAAGTCGGAAGTCATCTGCTACGATGATCTGGGAGCAGAAGCCATCCGTAAATTGTACGTGGAAGATTTTCCTGCCATCGTTGTGATTGACCGGGATGGTAACAATCTCTACGAGACAGCAATCAAAAAATTTGCAAATTCATAAAATTATTAGTTGACAAACTCAGGTAAGTTTAGTAGAATAAAAAAGCACTGCGAAAGCGTGCTATCGTGAATACGGTAATTGCAGAAGTACTCAAGTGGCCGAAGAGGTGCCCCTGCTAAGGGTATAGGTCGGGTGACCGGCGCGAGGGTTCAAATCCCTCCTTCTGCGTTAACTTCTTTAAAAAATAAATTTTAAAAAAGTTAAAAAAGTTGTTGACAAATAATTGCGAAACTGATATACTTAAGAAGTTGTCGCGGTTGACAACAAAACAAAGAACCTTGATAACTGAACAGTGAAAAACCTTGAAAGATTTTGAGAATCATTGAGAAAAATAGTACTG
>CAKRKX010000034.1 GCA_934358675.1 uncultured Agathobacter sp.
ATATGGGAGTATCCTCCACTTTTTGCGTCAATAAGGAGAAAAATGAACAGGGATCTGGCAGAAAATACCTGCATTTGTCGCCTCTTGTATGGAGAAAACAAGTATACCACAATATATTGGATATGCCGAAAAAACAGCGTAAAATCCATGAAAAAATCTTGATTTTTGCCCCTGTGAGGGGTATTATGGTAACAAGGTGGTAGAAAGTGGAGTTAAAATACCACATAGTGGTGCAAAGTGGTGGATAAGTTGATAAAAATGTGGAGAACTTACCTGCGAAATCGGCACACGGCAGATTGAGAGAGAAAGGCAGGTGAGCGCGTCATGTTCATGGGTGAATACAATCATTCCATCGATGCGAAGGGCAGATTGATCGTACCTTCGAAGTTCAGAGAACAGCTTGGCAACGAATTCGTTGTGACCAAGGGACTGGATGGATGTCTGTTTGTATACTCGCATGAAGAATGGCAGCGCATCGAAGAAAGCCTTCGAGAGAAACCACTTACCTCAAAAGATGCAAGAAAGTTTTTAAGATTCTTTTTTGCGGGCGCAGCGAACTGCGAAGTGGACAAGCAGGGAAGAATCAACCTTCCGGCAAATCTCCGCGAATACGCAGGCATTGATAAAGAAGTCGTATCGGTTGGTGTATTCAGCCGTGTTGAGATCTGGAGCAAGGAACGCTACCAGGAGAACAGTGACTTTGATGATATGGATGAGATTGCAGAGCATATGGCCGAGCTTGGAATCGGAATCTAAGTGTGAGCAGGCGGAAAGGACGCGATATGGAATTTAAGCATTATTCGGTAATGCTGAATGAGACAATTGAACAATTGAATATCCGTCCGGACGGCATCTATGTGGATGGTACATTAGGCGGAGCGGGACACTCCCTTGAGATCGCGAAGCGCCTTACGACCGGACGACTGATCGGAATCGATCAGGATGCGGATGCGATCGCAGCGGCAAGTGAGAGACTCGCCGATTACAGGGATAAAGTTACCATTGTCAGAAGCAATTATGCACAGATGAAGGCAGTGCTTCACGATCTGGGGATCGATCAGGTAGACGGAATCCTGCTGGATCTGGGCGTATCGTCTTTTCAGCTTGACACACCGGAGCGCGGTTTTACCTATCGGAGCGAGGACGCTCCTCTTGATATGAGAATGGATGACAGACAGACACTGACGGCGAGAGATATCGTCAATGATTATAGTGAGATGGAGCTGTTTCGTATCATCCGTGATTATGGAGAGGATCGTTTTGCCAAGAATATTGCAAAGCATATTGTAAATGCGAGAAGGGAAAAGCCGATCGAGACGACCGGTGAGCTGAATGCAATCATCAAGGGAGCAATCCCGATGAAGGTACAGGTGACGGGCGGACATCCGTCGAAGAGAACCTATCAGGCGATCCGCATCGAGCTGAATCATGAGCTGGATGTGCTTCGCGACAATTTAGATGACATGATCGGACTTTTAGGTGACGGTGGAAGATTTTGTATTATCACATTCCACTCACTGGAAGACCGAATCGTCAAATCCGCATTTAAGAAGAACGAGAATCCGTGCACATGCCCGAGCAATTTTCCGGTATGTGTGTGCGGTAACAAGTCCAAGGGACATGTTGTAACAAGAAAACCGATACTTCCTTCGGAGAAGGAACTGGAAGAAAACAGCCGTTCCAAGAGCGCGAAGCTTCGCGTTTTCGAGCGTGCGACGGATTAAGTAGGAAAGCAGGGATGCAAATATGACTAGAAATTATTACATAAATGGAAATACAGTCCGTGAACTGGATGCACCGGTTCGCCCACAGCGCAGAAGCCGCGAGGAGTTAGAGCAGGTTAAGCACCGCAAGAACCGTAGAAATGCGGCGCGCAGAAATCGTCAGAGAGCGATGGAGATGAGTCCGGGTTACGTGATGTTTCTGACAGCCGGTGTGCTCGTGATCGCTATGGCTGCGGTATCGTTTGTCAGTCTGCAGTCGCAGATTACCAACCGTATGCGCAATATTGCCAACCTTGAGAGTCAGGTGACGGATCTTCGCGCAGACAACGATGCGCGTTATAAGAGTGTGACAACATCCGTTGATCTCAATCATGTCAAGGATGTTGCGATCAATAAACTCGGAATGGACTATCCGACGGAAGATCAGGTTGTTTACTATACGATCGAGAACAGCAACTATATGGATCAGTACAGCGACATTCCGAAGCAGTAGGAGCGAAAGAGTGGCAAGAACAAGAAAAAGAAGAAGACCTGTAAAGAAATTTAACCGGTCGATGCGGGGAAAGCTGATCGTGCTTTTTTCCCTGTTTCTGGTTGTGCTCTGCGGACTGATCGGTGTGCTGACACACATTGAGTCCACGAGCGGAGATAAATATGAAAAAAAGGTATTGTCGATGCAGTCCTATGACAGTAAGACGATCCCTTATCAGAGAGGCGATATTGTGGACAGCTCGGGAACGGTCCTTGCGACCAGCGTGGCTGTCTATAACGTTATCTTAGACTGTTCGCAGATGACGTACAAGGAGGACTATATCGAGCCGACGATCCAGGCTCTGGTGCAGTGTTTCCCGGATCTGGACGAGAGTGAGCTCAGATCCTACGCCAAGGACAAGAAGGACAGCAAGTACATTGTGCTCGCGAAGAAGCTGCCGTATGATGAGATCCAGAAGTTTGTGGAACTTCAGGATAAGACGGATAAGAAAGGCAATAAAGTCAATCCGAACATCAAAGGCGTATGGTTTGAAAAAGAATATCAAAGAAGCTATCCGTACAAGTCGCTGGCTGCATCGGTGATTGGTTTTACCTCATCCGGCAATGTCGGAACGACAGGACTCGAGAATTATTACAATGACACCTTAAACGGTATCAACGGGCGTGAGTACGGTTATCTGAATTCCGACAGCAATTTTGAGAAAACCGTGATTCCGGCACAGGACGGAAATAATCTGGTAATCTCGATCGATTCGAATATCCAGTCGATCGTCGAGAAGAAGATCAAAGAGTTTAACGACGCGTACCGCGATAACTACTATGAGGGTGACGGAAGTGAGGATACGGCGGTCATCATTATGAATCCGCAGAACGGTGAGATCCTTGCGATGGCGGACTATCCGGAATTTGACTTAAATGATCCGAGAGATTTAAGCTCTCTGTATTCGGAGTCGGAAATCGAGAACATGAGCGATGAGGACACGATGAATGTGCTCAACAATCTGTGGCAGAATTATTGTGTGACCGCAACGTATGAGCCGGGATCCGTACAGAAACCTTTTACCGTGGCTGCCGGACTAGAGACCGGAAAACTCAATGACAAGATGACATTTAACTGTGACGGCGGTGAAGTGTTTGACGGTCAGAGAGTCAGCTGTGTCAACCGTAACGGACACGGTATTGAGACGATCCGCAAGGCACTTATGGATTCGTGTAATGATGCTTTGATGCAGATGTCGTACAAGATCGGCAAGACGAATTTCCTGGAGTATCAGTCAATATTCGGATTCGGACAGAAGACCGGCGTGGATCTGCCGGGTGAGGCGAACACTTCGACACTTGTCTATACCGAGAACAATATGAAAACGATCGATCTTGCGACGAATGCCTTCGGACAGAACTACAACTGTACGATGATCCAGATGGTAAGCGCTTTTTCGTCTCTGATCAATGGAGGAACGTACTATCAGCCACATCTTGTGACAAAGATTACGGACGCATCGGGCAACACCGTGTCGACGATCGAGCCGAAGGCGGTCAAGCAGACTGTTTCGGAGAGTACGAGCGATAAGATCCGTGATTATCTGTATGATGTTGTATCCAAGGGTACAGCCGGCACCGCCAAAGTGGACGGATATTCCATGGGTGGTAAGACCGGAACCGCGCAGAAGATTCCGCGTAAGGACCGCAAGTATCTTGTGTCGTTTATGGGATTCGCGCCGTACGACGATCCGCAGCTCGTGATCTACTGTGTGGTCAATGAGCCGAACGTTGCGGATCAGTCCCACAGTTATTTTGCACAGAATATCGTGCGTGAGATATTAGAGGAAGTTCTTCCGTATATGAATATTTATCCGGATGAGGAACTTACCGGCAAGAACGAAGGCCTTGATGTCACGGGCGAGAATGCCCAGTACACCGGAGAGCACAAGCCGGTTAAGAAAAAAGGCGAAACCGATACAAATGAATAAAAATGGATAAGTGGCGGGTGTTCTAATGACATCCGCCCGTTCATATATCTATAAGTAAAAAGCAGTGGCAGGAATGTGCCGTGGAACGCAATAAGACCTATCACCGCAGAAAAATCTGTGTTATCGGGCTGGTCGTCCTGATCGCATCCGTTGTGTTGCTTGGACGATTAGTATATCTTATGATCTTTCGCGGAGATTATTACTTCAGGCTTGCGACGGATCTGCAGCAGAGAGAACGCCAGATCAAGGCGGCGCGGGGCAAGATCCTCGATGCCAACGGCGTGGTGCTCGCGGGCAACCGCTCCGTCTGTACGATATCGGTGATCCACAATCAGATCAAGGATCCTGAGGCCGTGATCGCGATGCTTGCAAAGGAGCTGGATCTGCCGGAGGAGCGCGTGCGCAAACGCGTCGAGAAATATTCCTCGATCGAGCGCATCAAGAGTAATGTGGACAAGGAGACGGGCAACCGGATCCTGTCATACGGGTATGCCGGTGTGAAGGTGGATGAGGATTACAAGAGAGAGTATCCGTATGATGACCTTGCCTCGAAGGTGCTCGGATTTACCGGAGGCGACAATCAGGGAATCATCGGACTTGAGACGGTGTATGACGATTATCTGCAGGGAACGAACGGAACGATCCTGACGACAACGGACGCGCGCGGTGTGGAAGTGGATAACATCGGGGAGGAACGCATCGAGCCGGTGGCGGGTAAGAATCTGCGCCTGTCGCTGGATTCCAATATTCAGCTTTTTGCGGCGCAGGCCGCAGAGAAAGCGTACATCCAGAAGGAGGCGGACTCGGTCAGCATTCTTGTGATGAATCCGCAGAACGGCGAGATGCTGGCGATGGTCGATTATCCGGAATTCAACCTCAATGAGCCGTTCGTTCTGACGGAGCAGTACAGCGAGTATGCGGGGACGGATGAGGAGCAGGATTATCTGAACCAGATGTGGCGAAATCATTGCATCAATGATACTTATGAACCCGGATCGACATTTAAGATAATTACGAGCACGGCCGCACTCGAGGAGGGCGTGGTGACGCTGGAGGACCGGTTCCACTGTCCGGGCTATATCGTGGTGGAGGATCGAAGGATCCGCTGTCATAAGACGACCGGACACGGGGCGGAGAGCTTCGTGGAGGGCATTGAGAATTCGTGCAATCCGGTGTTCATCAATGTGGGACTCCGCATCGGCGCGGATCGCTTCTGTGATTATTTTAAGCAGTTCGGGCTTCTGGAAAAGACGCATATCGATCTGCCGGGCGAGGCATCGACGATCATGCACAAGAGAGAGAATATCGGGCTTGTCGAGCTTGCAACGATCTCATTCGGGCAGTCGTTTCAGATTACGCCGATCCAGCTTGCAACAACGGTTTCTTCTATTATAAACGGAGGACACCGGGTGACACCGCATTTCGGTGTGCAGGTGGAGGATGCTGAGGGTAACTGCATCGAGACGTTTGATTATGAGAACCAGACAACGATCTGCAGTGCCGAGACTTCGGAGAAAATGCGTTATCTTCTCGAGAAAGTTGTCTCGGAGGGAGGCGGAAACAAAGCGGCTGTCGAAGGGTACAGCATCGGCGGCAAGACCGCGACCTCGCAGACGCTGCCGAGATCTGCGAACCGTTATATTTCTTCGTTTCTTGGATTTGCACCCGCAGATGATCCGCAGGTGCTGGTACTTGTGATCATAAGAAATCCGTCCGGCGTATATTACGGAGGAACGATCGCAGCGCCGGTGGCGAAGGAAATATTTGAAAACATTCTGCCCTACCTTGAATTACAGTAGCGAATAACGTATACTTAAATACAGTATGCATTTTCTATAACAACGGAGGAACAAGACATGAAGATAGAAGAGAGTAAAGTTCTGGTCGTAGGTACCGGAATCAGTGGAATCGCAGCCGCAGAGCTGCTTCTTGCCAAGAAGATTGATACGGTTTTGTTTGATGCCAACAAGGAACTGGATCTGGAGAAGTTCCATGAGAAGGCACCGGCGTTAAAAGATGTACCGATGATCCTCGGGGAACTGACCGAGGAGCAGATGCATGAATTTGGTGTGGCTGTGTTGAGCCCGGGAGTTCCGACGGACCTTCCGATGGTGGAGCGCCTTCGCGCACAGAACGTAGCCATCTGGGGTGAGATCGAGCTTGCCTACTATTTCGGCAGGGGCAGAGTGATCGCCATCACAGGAACCAACGGAAAGACGACAACGACCGCTTTGACCGGCGAGATCATGAAGAATTATTTCGATGATGTCCGCGTTGTGGGCAATATCGGAATCCCATATACATCCGAGGCGGCAACCATGACGGACGATACCGTGACCGTTGCGGAGATCAGCAGCTTCCAGCTTGAGACGACACATGCGTTCAAGCCGGAGATATCGGCGATCTTAAATATTACACCGGATCATCTGAACCGTCATCATACGATGGAGTGCTATATCGAGACAAAGGAATCCATCACGAAGAACCAGACGAAGGATCAGGTATGCGTTTTAAATTATGAGGACGAAGTGCTTCGTGCGTTTGGCGAGAAGGCGCCGGCGAAAGTGGTTTATTTCAGCAGCCACAGAAAGCTTGAGGAAGGCTTCTATCTCGAGGGAGAGGATATCTTCTATGCACATAACGGACAGAACGAGCATGTGATCAATGTGAATGAGCTGAATCTTCTCGGACGCCACAACTATGAGAATGTGATGGCGGCCTGTGCGATGAGCGTAAACTTCGGGGTGCCGATGGAGAAGATCGTAGAAGTATTAAAGAGATTCCAGGCAGTTGAGCACAGAATCGAGTATGTGACCGAGAAGCGTGGGGTCAAATTCTACAACGATTCGAAAGGAACGAATCCGGATGCGGCGATCCAGGGCATCCGTGCGATGAACCGCTCGACACTTCTGATCGGCGGAGGTTATGATAAGCAGTCCGAGTACGATGAGTGGATTGATGCGTTTGACGGCAAGGTCAAGAAGCTGGTGCTGATTGGACAGACGGCAGGCAAGATCGAGGAGTGTGCGCACCGTCACGGATTTATGGATACCGTGCGCTGCGAGACGTTCGAGGAAGCCATCAATTATTGTTATGACCATGCGGTAGCGGGAGATGCTGTGCTTCTTTCCCCTGCATGTGCAAGCTGGGGCATGTTCCCTAATTATGAAGAGCGTGGAAGAATCTTTAAGGATATCGTCCGCAATCTTACGGAGTAGTAATTTCAAGGAGTAGTGATTCGTGGCAAGACGGGGACGCAGAGAAAAAGGAACTACATATTTTGATTACAATCTGCTTTTTATCGTAATCTTTTTACTGTGCTTCGGACTGGTTATGCTGTACAGTTCCAGTTCGTATATTTCGGCGAACACGTACGGGGACAGCGCGTATTACCTGAAGCTGCAGCTTCGTAATATGGGAATCGGAGCCTTTGTTATGCTCATTATGGCACATGTGGATTATCATTTCTGGAAGAAGTTTTATCTGCTGGCATATGTGGGATCTTTCGTATTATGTCTGGTCGTATTTCTTAAGATTCCGGGTATTACGCGAGAATCCCACGGTAAGTCGCGCTGGCTGCAGCTTGGACCGCTCAGTTTTCAGCCGTCCGAGCTTGCAAAGCTTGCAATCATTATCTTTCTTGCGGTGCTGATCGAGAAGTACACGCGAGATATCAGCACGCGCGCCGGGCTGATCAAGGTGTTTGTAATCCTTGTGCCGCTTCTTGGGGTTGTCGCGCTCGGAAACTTAAGTACCGCGATCATTATCTTCGGTATCGCGTTCTGTATGCTTTTTGTCGCAAATCCGCAGTATAAGCCGTTCTTCGTGACAGCGCTGATCGGAATTGCCGGAGTGGTCGCTCTGATCGCGTTAGAAGGCTACCGTGGAAACCGAGTGGAGGCATGGCGGCACCCGGAGACCGCGGGCGACAAAGGCTATCAGACGTTGCAGGGACTCTACGCGATCGGTTCCGGAAAGCTGTTCGGAAAAGGCCTGGGTGAGAGCCTTCAGAAGTTAGGCAATGTGCCGGAGTCACAGAATGATATGATCTTTACGATCATCTGTGAGGAGCTTGGACTTTTTGGTGCCGTGTGCGTGATCCTTCTGTTTGTTCTTCTTCTGTGGAGAATGATGGTCATTGCCAACAACGCGACCGATCTGTACGGCGCGCTGCTCGTGACCGGTATCATGTCGCACATCGCGATCCAGGTCATCCTTAACATCGCGGTTGTGACTAACACGATTCCGAATACCGGAGTCATTCTGCCTTTTATCAGTTACGGAGGTACTTCCATTGTATTCCTGATGGGCGAGATGGGGCTTGCACTCAGCGTGTCGAAGGGAATTCGGCTCGAATCGATCGAATAATATGTCAGACAGTAGGTAAAAAATGATTAAAGAAAAACGTAGAAAAGCCAGAAAACGAAAGAAGATCGCGGTCACATTTCTGATCATCCTCCTTCTTATTGCGGCAGCGGCGCTTATTGTAGTCAAGGTGTTCCGCGTCGACAAGGTGGAAGTGGAGGGCAACGAGCTCTACGATGCGAAGGTGATCGAGAAGGCGGTTCTAAACGATAAATATTCATGGAATTCACTGTATGTATTCCTGAAGTACCGGTTTGTGGATACGAAGGAAGTACCGTTCGTGGATACCATGGAAGTCACGCTCAAGGATCCGCAGACGTTACATATCAAGGTATACGAAAAAGGCATGATGGGTTATCTGTACATCGATGCGATCGATGAGAATGCGTACTTTGACAAGGATGGATTCGTGGTGGAGACGTCATCGAAGGTGATCGATGGAACACCGCAGATCATCGGTATCGACTGCAACAAGGTCGTGTTGTACGAGAAGCTGCCGATCGGCAGTGCCAAGCTCCGAGAGATCCTGACACTGACGCAGGCGCTCAAGCGAAATAAGCTGATCCCGGATTCCATCACTTACGGTGTGGCAAACGAGCCGGTGCTTACATACGGTAAGATCAAGGTTGAGATGGGCTCCTTAGAGCTTCTGACACAGAAAGTCGAGCGCCTTGCGAAGATCAAACCGAGCCTCGAAGGAATGGAAGGAACACTACATTTAGAGAATTGGACAGAAGAAACGACAAATATTGTGTTTGACAAAAAAGTGACGAAGAAGAAAGCGTCCAAAAAGAAGAAGCAAGAATAAATGCAAAAAATCACAATTTTATGTTGATTATTTTTTGAAAAAAATATATTATAGTCTATATGGGTGTGCATGAAACATTTGAAATGTTTCACAGCCCTTATCAAAAAAGCAGTTACGCAGGCGGACAGGCAGTATCGATGCAGACCGCCGATGGCCGGTTGTTTTGACCGGCGATAGATTGATCGAAATTTTAGAGGATGAGAAAGAGGAGGAAGAACCATGCTGGAGATTCGGACAACAGAGGCAGACACAAGTGCCAAAATTATTGTGATTGGTGTAGGTGGAGCCGGAAATAATGCTGTGAACCGCATGATTGACGAGAATATAGGTGGAGTTGAATTTATCGGAGTGAATACCGATAAGCAGGCATTACAGTTGTGTAAGGCTCCAACATTGATTCAGATTGGTGAGAAGCTGACCAAGGGACTCGGTGCAGGCGCACAGCCTGAGATCGGTGAGAAGGCAGCCGAGGAGAGCGCAGAAGAGTTATCCGCAGCCGTTAAGGGTGCAGACATGGTGTTTGTTACCTGTGGTATGGGTGGCGGAACCGGTACCGGTGCAGCCCCGGTCGTAGCCAAGATCGCCAAGGAGCAGGGAATCCTGACCGTTGGTGTTGTTACCAAGCCTTTTAAGTTTGAGGCTAAGAAGCGTATGATCAATGCCGTATCCGGTATTGAGAAGTTGAAGGAGAACGTTGATACACTGATCGTAATCCCGAATGACAAGCTTCTTGAGATCGTAGACAGACGTACTTCCATGCCGGATGCATTAAAGAAGGCAGACGAAGTATTACAGCAGGCAGTACAGGGAATTACCGACCTGATCAATCTGCCGGCACTTATCAACCTTGACTTTGCGGATGTACAGACCGTTATGAAGGACAAGGGTATGGCACATATCGGTATCGGTAGTGCCAAGGGTGATGAGAAGGCAATCGAGGCTGTTAAGCTCGCTGTTGCATCTCCGCTTCTTGAGACAACCATCAACGGAGCAACCCATGTTATCATCAATATTTCCGGAGATATCTCCCTTATGGATGCAAACGATGCTGCAAGCTATGTTCAGGATCTGGCAGGAGAGGATGCGAACATTATCTTCGGTGCGAAGTTTGATGAGACAATGACAGACGAAGCTACCATTACCGTTATCGCAACCGGACTTGAGAACTCTGCACCTAAGACTGCAGCAACATCCGGCATCGGTAACCGCATGGTTTACCCGACACAGAATGCAGCACGTCCTTCCGCAACACAGGGACTTCTTAACCGTACCGCTGCAACAACGACAACACCGGTAACAAACAGACCGGTTACTTCGGAAGCAAGACCAACAACATCTGCTCAGATGCCTGGTATCGGTATCAACCGTCCGAACCCGCCGAAGAGCAATGTTAAGCCGGTTGAGATCAACATTCCGGATTTCCTTAAGAATTCCAAGAGATAATTCTTTTGTCGAAACCCGACTATAAATTTTGAATTACAACCTCCTGTTTTTGCCAAATTATTGAGGAATGTTTCCTTATAATGGCAGGGACAGGAGGTGATTTTTATCTATGTATTCTATATGGATTTGTTCATGGAACAAAACTTTCTGATGAATCTCATCGTGTTATCTCTCACACAGTTATTTTGTAATCGTTATGCATCAAAGCGTTATGCGTGGCGGATTCTCGCTGCTTTGCTGGGCGCGGCAGGCGGGACGCTTGTACTTGTGCTTACATCGTTTGTGGTCTATGTTCTGTCGATGGCGCTTTTTTTCGTCCCTCTTATGGTAGGAATTGCGTTCGGTCGACAATGTTTACGTCGGTTTGTGCGCGGTATACTGATCAGCTGGCTGGCTATTGTAATTGTCAACGGCGTCGTGTTGGTCGGTTATCAATGGACCGGAGCATCGACCATGACATGGTATCTGGCGATTCTGGCACTGCTTGTGGCGCAGCTTCTGGTGCGCACACTGATCGGAAGTATTCGACAGCAGGCACAGACGATGCAGGTGGATCTGTCACATCGTGGGGAACATGTTTCATGCGTTGGTCTCTACGATTCCGGGAATCGGCTGCAGATGCCGGATTCCGGTGCTCCGGTACATATTATCAGTGAGCGTGTGTTAAGACAGCTCGGAGCAGGGGAGGAGGAAAAGCGGTTGATACCGTATCGTGCCTTGGGAACGGAGCAGGGGCAGATCGGTGTGGTGCAGATCGAGGAGATGAAGATTGCCTCGGGAGGAAAATCGGTCTGTTATGAAAATGCATGGATCGGAAGTGCGGACGAGAGTCTGTTGCAGAACAGGAATTATCAGATGATCCTGAATGCGGCGGTATGTCTGAGATAGCGAAAGACTGCGGGATACAAAGGAGGACCTGATTAGAAAAGAATAGGCAGACAGAAAGGATTGCGGGAAATGTTGGATTTGTTAAGAGTGATACGACAAAAGATGGAGCGGATACGTCTGCTTTGGGTAGAAGAAGAGGTATTCTATATCGGAGGTTCCGATGTGCTTCCGCCGCCGCTTGAGCGGGATATGGAGAGTCAGTGTCTGACGGCACTTGTGCAAAACGAACTGGAGAATCAGGATTTCTCGAGAGAGGATGCAAGGCGGATGCTGATCGAACACAATCTGCGCCTTGTGGTGTATCTGGCAAAGAAATTTGAGAATACCGGAATCTGTGTGGAGGATCTGATCTCGATCGGAACGATCGGATTGATCAAGGGAATCAATACGTTTAATCCGGAGAAGAAGATCAAGCTTGCAACCTATGCATCGCGGTGTATCGAAAATGAGATTCTGATGTATCTGCGGCGCAACAATAAAGTAAAGCTCGAGGTGTCGATCGACGAGCCGCTCAATGTGGACTGGGACGGAAACGAACTGCTTTTGTCCGATATACTCGGCACGGATGAGGATATCATCTATCGGGATATGGAGAATGAGGCGGAGATCCGGCTGCTTCGGGAGGCATTGGAGAGCCTGTCGCAGCGGGAAAAGCAGATCATCTGTCTTCGGTATGGAATCGGCACGAAGGACGGTATCGAGATGACGCAGAAGGAGGTTGCGGATCTCCTGGGAATCTCGCAATCCTACATATCAAGACTTGAGAAAAAGATCATGGTAAGACTTAAGAAAGAAATACAGAAAAACTAGTGGCACATAACAAGAAATGTGCTATAATGAACATAAATCATAAAAGGAGAGGGAAGTATTTGTGCAACTTTGACAATTATCGTGATGATTGGGGAGACAGCAGGATGATTGCAGCAACGCAGGATAAACGAGCCGGATCGTGATGAACGGCTGGAAATGGAAAGCGGGGGACGAATCATGAAGATAGAATTCTTAGGTGCTGACCGTGAGGTGACGGGAAGCTGCCACTATGTAACGTTTGGGGAAAAACATTTTCTTGTGGACTGTGGTATGGAGCAGGGGCCGGATCTGTATGTGAATCAGGAGATTCCGGTGAATGCGGCAACGATCGATTATGTGTTTGTGACGCATGCACATATTGATCATTCGGGACTTTTGCCACTTCTGTACAATCACGGATTCCGCGGTAAGATTTTTGCAACGAAAGCGACCTGTGAGCTCTGTAATATTATGCTCAAGGATTCCGCTCATATTCAGGAATTTGAGGCGGAGTGGAGAAACCGTAAGGCTCGACGTGCCGGCAGGCCGGAAGTGACGCCGATGTACAACATGGAAGATGCGCAGGGCGTGCTTGAGCATTTCGTGGCGTGCGAGTACCATGATAAGATCGAAATCTGTGAGGGACTGACCATCCGCTTTGTTGATGCCGGCCATCTGCTCGGATCTTCTTCGATCGAGATCTGGGTGACAGAGGATGACAAGACGGTGAAGCTGGCTTTTTCCGGAGATATCGGTAATCGCAATCGGCCACTTATCAAGAATCCGGAGTTTATCAAGGATGCGGATTATGTCATTATGGAGTCGACGTATGGCAACCGCAACCACGAGGCACCACCGGATTATGCAGTGGAGCTTGCGAAAGTCGTGAATGCGACGTTTACAAAGGGTGGCAATCTGGTCATTCCGGCATTTTCCGTCGGACGTACGCAGGAGATGCTTTACTATATGCGCCGGATCAAGACGGAAGGACTGCTTCCGGAGTATCAGAACTTTGAGGTATACATTGACAGCCCACTTGCAGTGGAGGCAACGAACATCTTTAACAAGAATGTGGCAGACTGCTTTAACGACGATGCACTTGAACTGATCCAGTCGGGTGTTAATCCGATCCAGTTTGACGGACTCAAAGTTGCGGTCACCAGTGATGAATCGAAGATGATCAATGTGAATGCAAAGTCCAAGGTAATCATCTCGGCATCCGGTATGTGTGAGGCCGGTCGTATCCGCCATCATCTGAAACACAATCTGTGGAGAGCGGATTCTACAATTTTGTTTGTCGGATATCAGGTTCCGGGAACACTCGGACATTCGCTCCTTAACGGAGTCGATAAAGTAAAGTTGTTCGGTGAGGAGATTAACGTCAAGGCAACGATCGTCAATCTGCCGGGCATCAGCGGTCATGCGGATCGAGAACATCTGACCGAGTGGATCTCTGCATTTGAGAAGCCTCCGAAGAAAGTTTTTATCGTGCATGGCGAGGAGAGCACAGCGGTTGAATTCGCTGAGCATGTTACCAAAGACGTCGGATTTCCGGCTGTGGCTCCGTACAGTGGGGATCAGTACGATCTTATCACCGGTGAGCAGACGGCACAGGGCAGTCGCGAACTTGTTGAGAAGAAGAAACAGGGTGTATATCGTGCAAACTCAAGTGTATTTGATCGCCTGATGATCGCCGGTGAGCGTCTGATCGCCGTCATCAAGAAGTGTCAGGGTATGGCGAATAAAGATCTCGCGAAGTTTGCGGACCAGATCAATGCACTGTGCGATAAGTGGGATCGGTAAGAGAAAAACTTAAATAAAAAATTCTTAGAGGGCAACCGGTAAACGGTTGCCCTCGTTCATGTCCTATAGAGTGTAATTCATGCACACAAGCTCCATATATTGTAGAAAAAGAATATAATACTACCAGAGATATAACATAAGAATAGGAGGGGCAGCTTATGACTCAATTAAAAGACAAAAGAAATGTTATAAAGAAACTGTTTGGTATGGTGTGTGCATTCGTGGCACTGTTTACGTTGGTTGCAATTGGAAAGGTGACGGCAAAGGCAGCGGAAAATGATGATAGCACGAAGGAGGAAGGGTATACACTTACCATAGACTACAGTGATGGAAGACCAGTAAAAACTATGACTGGGCGTACAGAGATAAAGCTATCTGATGATTTAGAGATACCGACAAAAGAAGGTTTTACATTTGAAGAGTGGTCAGATAATAAGGATCAAGGTTATAATAACTTATACAGCCAAGAGACTCTTACTCTTACACATGATATGACCATTTATGCAATCTGGAAAAAAGTGGCTGATGACGGAATTGAATATACTTTACTGTATGGCGGGGACGCTTTGAGACTTTGTGATATGCCATACGATTATAATGAGGAAGCCATACGAAATTTTGTTGTACCGGATGAAGTTGATGGGATACCGGTCACAGAAGTGGGATTAGATTCTTTTTTGAGTGTACCGAATAAAATTGAAACATTAACATTTGGAAAGAATGTTAATCGGATATCAGAGATTTTTGACCGTTATGGAAGCTCAACTTTAAAATCAGTTACCATTCCGGAGGGGGTTACCTATATAGATGGTGGAACATTTAAAAATTGTACTGCCTTAACAGAAGTAACAATTCCTGAAAGTGTAGGTCAAGTTAACCACAATACATTTAACGGTTGTACTGCTTTAAAAACAGTCAAAATCAAAGGCATTGTTAGACTGATTGGAGAGTATGCGTTCTGCAATTGTACCAGCTTAGAGAAAATCTATTACGCAGGAACACAAGCTCAATGGGAGAATAAACTTAGCAGACCAAATGATTATCAAAATAAATTCTATGCGCTAAAGTTTGAAAATGATTGGAATGCCGGAGCTGCTGATTTTGAGGTGATTTTTGAAAATAAGTATTTGGTCATCAGTTTTGATGCAAATACAGATAAAACTGCAACGTCTATGCCGAAGTATGATGTTGTTACGGCAAACGCATTAATTAATGAACCGGCAACTACTCCACAAATATGGGAAACCTCTAACTATATATTTGGTGGGTGGTACAAAGATGCAGAATGTACACAAAAATGGGATTTTTCAACGGACACTGTAGCTACAGATACAACATTGTATGCACGATGGGAATACAAATTAAAGAAGGTTACGTTTGAATATAATGGAAGAGGTACAAATTATACGGTATCTGTGGCAAAGGGAAATCCTGTTATGAAACCGGGAACACCAACTGCAGAAGGATATAAATTTGAAGGTTGGTTCAGGGATGAGGCATGCACAAAAGAGTGGGATTTTGCAAAGGATACCGTAACAGACAATATCACACTTTATGCAAAGTGGACGAAGGTAGAGACAAAACCAGAGGAGCCGAAGCCAGAGGAACCTAAGCCAGAGGAGCCGAAGCCAGAGGAACCTAAGCCGGAAGAACCAAAACCGGAAGAACCAAAGCCAGAAGAACCAAAGCAAGATACGTCAACGCCATCGACACCAGCGGAAGATGTACCAGATGCATCCAAACCGGACAAGAAACCGGATGCGGTTGTAGAAACCGACAAAGATGGCAATACGATGACAACTACGAAAGTGACAGACGAAGCTACTGGAGATGTAGTGACCAAAACGGTTATCAACGAAGTCGCATCTGATGAAGAATATGTTGTCAGACATAAAGAGGACAAAGAGGGCACGGAAAAAAATCTTACTGTCAGAAATTATACAAAGAGTGCAACCATCACAAAGCCAAAGGCGGACAGAGCGGAAACACTTGCCAATAAAAAGGATGTTCCGCTTACCGTAGTTGTGAGGGATGAAAACGGAAAATTGGTCTATAAGGTAAGAATTAATACAAAGAATGTAAAGAAAAATACTACGTTACAGGTATATCGATATGATGAGAAGACAAAAACTTACCATAAAGTTAAGAAAGCATATCAGACGATAAAGAGCGATGAAAATGCGAATATTACATGTGAATTTAAAAAACTTGCATCAAATCAGCGATATGTGCTTGTGACAAAGAGTCAGGCGAAAAAGATTGAGAAGAAGATCGCAAAAGCAAAAGCCGCAAAAAAGTAGCAGCGACTTTTTCAGAGGGCAGCCATTATCGGTCGCCCTCTGTTTTCAGATATTGGTACATGTTTTTGAGTGCGTTTTTTTCGAGGCGTGATACCTGTGCCTGTGAGATGTGAATCTCATCGGCGACCTCAATCTGTGTTTTGCCTTCAAAAAAGCGAAGTTTGATGATGCGTTCGTCGCGGTCATTGAGGCGTGCGAGTGCATCGCTTAAGGAGAGGTCTTCAATCCAGTTTTCTTCCTTGTTTTTCTTGTCTGAGATCTGATCCATGACGTAGAGCGTGTCACCTCCATCCGTGTAGACCGGATCAAAGAGACTAAGCGGAGTCTGGATCGCGTCAAGTGCGTAGACGATGTCCTCTTTGGGAATGCCGCTTGCTTCGGATATCTCATCGATCGTCGGTTCCTTTTGGGAGGTGCGGGAGAGCTGTTCCTTGGCCTGCATTGCGTGATATGCGATATCACGCAGTGAGCGTGGAATACGGTAGCTGCTATTGTCGCGCAGATAGCGTCGGATTTCTCCGACGATCATCGGGACAGCATAAGTCGAAAACTTGACACCGACTGTGACATCGAAGTTATCAATTGCTTTCATAAGACCGATGCAACCGATCTGAAACAGATCGTCCACGTTCTCATTGTGGTTGTGAAAGCGTTTGATCACCGAGAGGACGAGACGCAGGTTGCCCTCAATATAAGTCTGGCGTGCGGACTGATCGCCGGCATGGATCCGCTCGAATAATGCCTCCTTTTCCTCATCCTTTAATACGGGCAGCTTCGCGGTATTTACGCCACAGATTTCAACTTTATATGAAGACATCATCCAATTCCTCCGATTTCAATTACTTAATAAAAGGATGAGATCTTTTTTGCTTTTTTATACAGATAATGTTATACTTTTAGAAATTTAAGGGGATATAACGCAGGAGGGAGGACTCGATATGGAAGAGAAAAACAGGGAAAATCAGACACCGGAGGAAAAGAAGCAAGGCCCGATGAGCGAAGAGTGGGCAACGGAGGCTTTGGAGGAGATGGATGAATTTATCGAATCACAGGGAATCTATATTCGACAGTAGGAAAAGAAGATGAAGCGCAAGGAAATGTATGCAGCGAGCAGGGTATCGAGGCTCTTATTCTACATTGTTATGGCAGTGATTCTGGTTGCATTTATTGCGGCAGAGATTGTATACCCGAGCGAGCGTGTAGAGAATTCACAGGAGAAAAATTTAATATACAACGGAACTTTCACTTGGGAAAAGGCGGACGGATCACACGAGATCATCGAGGTTCCGGGGCAGTATGATGTGCCGGCGGGAGAGGCGATGGTGATCGCAACGACACTCCCGAAAGACTATGCGGGCGCAGCGGTTGCAATCCGTTCTTCTCTGCAAAGCGTGCGCTTTTATGTGGACGGGGAGCTGCGGCAGGAGTATGATACGAGCGATTCTCGGCCGTTTGGCAAGGATTCGGCGAGCCGATATGTGTTCTGTACAACATCGGTAAGTGATGCAGGAAAAGTGCTGCGCATTGAGCTGACCTCGTATACCGATAAGTATTCCGGCGTCGTGAATCCGGTCTATACCGGGGATAAATCGGATATCTGGGCATTTATTTTGAACGATAACTTAATGGAGAGTGTGATCGCATTGTTCATTCTTTTTGCAGGAATCATTACGATCCTGTTCAGTTTCGCACTCTATGTTACATATAAGATACGGTTCGATATCGAATATCTGGGCTGGTGCATGCTGATGGGAGCAGTCTGGATGATCGGAGAATCCAAGCTTAGACAGCTTTGGATACCGAACGCATCGGTGCTCGCGGCACTGTGTTTTGTGATCGTAATGATCTGTCCGGTCCCGGTCCTTCTGTATGTGGACAGCGTGCAGAAGGGAAGATATCACAGGATTTACCGATGGATCGAACTGGCTGCCGGATTGGATCTTGTTATATCGCTGATTCTGCAGCTTCAGGGTGTCGTGGATTTTATCGAGCTTATGCCGGTTTACCATGTGATGCTGCTGATCGTGTTTGTCGTCGTATTGATCACGTTTATTCGTGATATCAGACTCGGTGCATCGAGGGATTATCATCTTGCAGTGGCGGGGATACTGATCGCGATGCTTGCGGCTGCGGTCGAGGCGACATCCGTATATTTTGTCGTGACATTATCGGGCCTGTTTATCGGAACAGGACTTGTTGTTCTGCTTTTGCTCAATATTATCCGTACAGTCCGCAATGTGCGCAAGATGGAGCAGATGCGCCAGCGAAAGGCGTTAGAGGAGCGCAGGAGACAGACGGAGCGGATCTCATTGCAGACGATCAAGACACTCTCCGCGACGGTTGAAACCAAAAATATTTACAGCAACGGACATTCGCAGAGAGTTTCGGATTATTCGGCGCTGATCGCCGGTGCGCTTGGCTGGGAGGAAGAACGGATCCACAATCTGCGCAATGCGGCATATATGCATGATGTGGGCATGATCGGTATACCGGATTCCATTGTCAATAAGCCGACGAAGCTGACGGAGGAAGAGTATGCGGTCATTCAGCGGCACGCTTTGATCGGGGCGGATATTCTGAAAAATATTACGCTGATCGAGCATGTCGCGGATGTGGCGCATTATCATCATGAGCGATATGACGGAACCGGCTACCCGGAGGGACTTGCGGGTGAGTCGATTCCAATAGAGGCACGTATCGTGTCCGTGGCGGACAGCTACGATGCGATGAATTCGAAACGCATCTACCGGGAGGCGCTGGCAAAAGAGGAGATCATCTGTGAACTGGAGCGATGCAGCGGAACGCAGTTTGATCCGGTGATCGCGGAGACTCTCGTGCGTCTGATCCGTGAGGGCAAGGTGGAGGCTGCTCTGTTGCCGAATGAGACGAAGCCGGACGTGAATGAAGATCATTATGAGACGGAGACAACGCGGTTTATTTCGGATGTGATGAGCACGATGCAGAGTCAGGAGAACAGTGATAATTACGATTTCCTGACCGGACTTCCGGTGCGCAGCAGGGGCGAAATCCTGATCGCGCAGATGATGCAGGAACACGATGGCGGACTGGTGTTCATCGATATGGATAATTTGAAGAAACTCAATGATGTGTATGGTCACAAGGCGGGGGATTGTGCGCTTAAACTTCTTGGAAATCTGCTTTCTCATGCACAGGAGGGGGCAATCGCATGTCGTCTGGGTGGCGATGAGTTTTTGCTTTTTCTTCCGGACTGTTCGGCAGAGGAAGTCAAGGCGTGCGTCAAGCAGCTCTTTATCGATTTTGCCAAGGCGAAGGAAGAAGATGTCGAGATCCGGTGTGCGGATCTGTCTGCAGGAATAAGCATGAGTGCGCAGGGTGCGGCTTTCGAGCGATGCTATACAGAGGCGGACAAGGCACTGTATTTTGTGAAGCAGAACGGCAAAGGCAACTTTATGTTCTATCAGGATATGCAGGCGGATCGCGGCGTGTCGGGTACGGGACGTGACCTCGAGCTGGTTGCCAGAGCATTGCAGCAGAGCGGCAGCTACACAGGTGCGCTTGATCTGGATTACCGCGTGTTTGCGAAGATCTACGAGTATGTGAACAATATCGGCGAGCGCTATCGCCACAAGTGTTATCTTGTCATGGTGACGATGGAGACATTGCCGGATTGCATGCTATATATCGAAAATATCGAGGAGGCATTGGAATGCATGGAGCAGGCCATCCACGAGAAAATCCGCAAGGTCGATGTCTGCACAAGGTTCAGTTCGATGCAGTATCTGATCATTCTGTTTGAACCGAAGGAGTCACAGATTGCGAAAATGATGGAGCGAACGTTTGCGCAGTACAATGAGCTGTACGGCAAGGGGGATTTTATTCCGCGGTACGAGTATATTCCGATGATGGAAAAATCGAAAAAGTAGAATTACGCGCCAGACTCTTGACAAATCGAGAGTTGGCGCGTAAAGTGTTTTTGGTTGCAAAATGCAGTATGTCAGTTCGAAACCTTCCTGACAGAAAACAAAACTAAAGGAGACAAAAGAATATGAAAAACAAAGGTGTCGTATTTATTGTACAGGGCGCGATGATCGCTGCGCTCTATGTGGTGCTTACCATGCTTGCCAACGCGCTTGGCCTCTCATCGTACAGCATTCAGATCCGCTTCTCGGAAGCATTGTGCATTCTGCCGTTTTTTACACCGGCAGCAATCCCGGGATTGTGGCTCGGATGTCTGATCGCGAACCTGATGACCGGAGCTATCATCTGGGACATTATCTTCGGAAGCCTTGCAACGCTGATCGGTGCGGTAGGAACGTATCTCTTACGCAAGCATAAATTTGCGTGCACATTACCGCCGGTGATCGCCAATATGGTCATCGTACCGTTCGTGCTTCGTTACGGTTACGGATTCAAGACCATCTACAAAGGCATTGACTGGTCGATTCCGTTCAATGTAGTGACCGTCGGAATCGGAGAGATCATCTCCGTATGTGTACTTGGAGGTCTGCTCCTTAAGGTACTCAGCAAGTACCGCAATGTGCTTTTTGCAGGATCTTGTGCAGAATAAATACAATGAAAATAGAAATGAAGGTTGATGAGCCGCCTGTCTTAGGACAGGCGGCTTGCTTTATTTTGTCATATAATGTCGACAACTTTTGACTTTTATTGTGAATATGTTGCCATTTAATTGGAAGTTCTTGTTTTTATGGGAGATTTCAATTAAAATTATAGATAGTATAAAGGGGAGAGGCTATGACGCATATTTTAAAAGTACAGACATTTGGAAATTTTAGAATGGAACTGGATGGAATGCAAGACACTGACCGTTCGCGACGGAAGCACCGTAGCTTATGATCAGGTTGTCGGCAATGTGGTTGCCAAGACTCCGTTTATGGGATATCTCTGCCAGCTTTGCTTCTCTGTTGTTGGAATTATTGTAACGATCATTATTTTTGCTGCAGGTCTCGGATGCATGATGTATGCAAACAAGATCAGCAAGGAGATCAACCAGCAGTTAGAAGATCAGATGGCCTAGTCTGGAAGAACAATGGAATTACGGGTATTGCACTATTTTCTGACGGTGGCGAAGGAACAGAGTTTTACGAAGGCTGCTGTTGAAACGCAGAGCGCTTGAGATGCTGGACCTCGAGGATAAGATCCTTGAAGAGTTCAAGGAGAATGAGGATATGTTAGAGGGCAAGATTACGATCGGCTGCGGCGAGTTTGCAGCAGTGGAGATTATGGCGGAGATCTGTGGACGCTATAAGAAGAAGTATCCGCGTGTGCAGATCGCACTTCATACAGGAACAGCTGACACGATCTATGAGATGATGAACAAGGGCCTCGTCGACATCGGCCTTTTTATGGAGCCGGTCGACACGGAGTGCTTGCGATGCAGGGACTTGCGTATCCAATCTCAATCGAGGGTGCCGCCAAGTACTGGCGGGAGGATCTTCTTGTGCAGAGAAGACTGGATCCGCCGATCAGTACGGACACGGTGATCGCGTGGAAGCGGAATCTTCCTCATTCGGGTGCGGTTGGGAAGATGATTGAGGAGATTAATGCCTTTCAGAAATAAAATTTGTGCTTTTCACTTTTTCAAATCAATGATATAATATTCTAAAATGTTGATAAGACATACATAATAATACTCCAAAATGTTGATGGATGACATTAAAAGAGGAATATTTTGTTGATGTGAGGTGCTTTATGTTAAAGAGAAAAGCAACAACTTTCATAAAAAATTGGGCTCAAACGAAGGATAAAAAGTGTCTGGTTGTCCAAGGTGCCAGACAAACAGGAAAAACTTATATTATCGAACGATTTGCGGCAGAATATTATGAGGAAATTGTAGAGATTAATTTCAAACAGATGCCTTCTGCTATGGAGATATTTTCGGGAGATCTTACGGTAGATGCTATGGTGATGGGATTACGTTTCCGTTTCCCAGATAAGAAAATCGTACCGGGGAAAACTCTGATCTTTTTTGATGAGATTCAAGAGTGTCAGGAAGCAATTACATCACTCAAGTTTTGGGCAATTGATAATAAATATGATGTGATTGCATCCGGTTCCCTTCTTGGAATCGATTATAAGCGAGCATCTTCTTATCCTGTGGGATATGTCGATTATCTAAGAATGTATGGTGTTGATTTTGAGGAGTTTCTTTGGGGAATGGGAATTACCGAAGATATGATAGAAACTCTTTGTGGATACCTCCATTCAAAGACGGTTATACCTGAGGCAATCAACTCTCAGATGATGAACTATTTCAGGCAATATATTGCGACGGGAGGTATGCCGGAGGTTGTACAGAAATATGTAAATACAAAAGATTTCAGGGAAGTTGACAAGATACAAAGGAGTCTTTTGCAAGGATATCAGTATGATATCGCACATTATGCTACGGCGGAAGAAAAGGTAAAAGCAGAGAAATGTTATCTGTCTCTTGCAAAACAGTTATTGGATAAAGAAAATCACAAATTTCAATATAAAGAAATTGAACACGGTGGACGGGCACAAAAGTATTTTTCAAGTATTGAGTGGTTGCTTCGTGCAGATATGGTGCATCTTTGCAAACGAGTGACAGATGTACGATTTGATTTGGATGATTATGCACGAGATGATTTTTTTAGAGCCTATACAACCGACTTATCTTTGCTGATGGCGATGAAGGATTTTTCGTTAAAACAGCATATTGTAGAAAATACTCTTTCGGGAAACTCAAAGGGGGGAATTTTTGAATGTGCGATAGCCGATGCACTTTACAAGAAGGGATATCCATTATATTTCTGCAAAAACGAGACTACAAAAAGCGAAATTGATGTTATTATACAAAAAGACGGAGTTGTGGTTCCAATTGAAGTCAAAAGTGGGAATACACGTGCAAATTCGCTAAAATCGCTTTTGAAGAAGAGGACGGATATTTCTTATGGCTATAAGTTTGGCGATGGAAATATAGGCGTGAGCGAAGAGGGAATCATTACCCTACCATTGTATATGATAACATTTGTTTGAATGCCTCAAAGGCATAATGCAACATTTGGCATAAGTATTAGACATAATAAAATATTGCGACATATAATATACGCGTGGAACGAATTTCGTTCTGCGCGTTTTTACTTACAAAATATTATACAAAATCAGGAGGTACAACCATGGCTAAAAGATTGGCGATTACGACGAGATCCTGATCGGATTCCCGATCTGGTGGTA
>CAKRKX010000035.1 GCA_934358675.1 uncultured Agathobacter sp.
CCAATGTAGGCGGTGTTGCGGTAGTCGTTAATGATATCACACAGTCCTATAATAAGGGAAAAGTCGCTGTGAATGTGAAGTCCGGCGGCGATGCGGCTGTAGGCGGTCTGGCAGGACAGTCAACCGCAAATGTACAGAATTGCTACAACACCGGTGCGGTATCTCTGTCAGCGAAGAAATTGTCATATGTTGGAGGACTTGTCGGAAGTGCATCCGTATATGATGAGTTTATCAAATCCAATTATTCAACCGGAAAGGTGACAGGTTCTTCTAAGAAGGTATTCAAGGGAGAAGTGCTCGGTTACTATACAGGTTCTTACGTTGCACGCAAACGAAATGTTTTTGACAATTACTATACAGGTTCCGGCAAAGCTTACGGAGGTCAGGACTTTGATTGGAAACCTTATATCGGTACTGCGAAAAAGGTTTCTTCCATTACAGCCGGTAATTGTTCAAAATTAAGTTCAAAGCTTTGGACATATTCAAGTAAACAGAAACGAATGATCCTGAAAAATAATAAAGAGAAATAGAAACGTGCGCCGCAAGCGCACCAAAAAAGTCCTAATCACAATGGATTAGGACTTTTTTATATGTAATCATATATACTCTCTGTATTTTTAATCAAGCACAAGGCACATGCATCCATACATTCCGGCATCGTTGCCAAGTGAAGCAAGTTCAAAACGCGCGTCCTTGCAAGAACTGAATGTGTTCGGCACATAATATTTCTTGATCGTATCAATCAGGATCTGTCCGGCCTTAGATACGCCGCCACCGATTACAAATACTTCCGGATTGACAACACATGCAATCTTTCCAAGTGCCTTACCTAAGATCTCACACACTTCATCAACGATCTCAAGTGCTACCTTATCGCCTGCTTTTGCCTCGTCAAATACATCCTTTGCCGTAAGATCTTCAAATTTACGAAGACTTGTCTCCTCCGTTGTCTTAGCCAGCTTGCGCTTTGCCATACGAACAACACCAGTTGCAGAGGTATACTGTTCCAGACATCCATGCTGTCCACAGTTACATGCTTCACTCTCATCCTCACAGACGTTCAGATGTCCGATCTCTCCGCCTGCACCGTTTGCTCCGGCAACCATCTTACCATCTACGATGATTCCGCCGCCGACACCGGTTCCGAGTGTTACCATAACAACATCACGGCTTCCCTTGGCACCACCCTGCCACATCTCGCCGAGACCTGCCACATTGGCATCATTACCGACTTTTACCGGAAGTCCGGTAAGTCCTGCCAATGTTCCCGCAACATCTACATTCTTCCATCCAAGATTTACACAGACGGTTACGACACCGGAACTAAGTACCGGACCAGGGACACCGATTCCGACACCCTGCACATCATCCTTACTGATACCTTCCTTGTCCAGCTTCTCGTCAATTGCCTTTGCGATATCCGGAAGGATTGCCTCTCCACCGTTTGCAGTGTTTGTTTTGATCTCCCACTTATCAAGCAGCTTTCCGCTCGTCTCAAAAAATCCTACTTTGACTGTGGTTCCCCCGACATCAATTCCAAAACCATATTTCTTCACTTGCTTGTCCTCCAACATTCTTTATCGTGAAATTCTAGTTCTATATTACCATAGGTAAACCGTTCGTCCAATGGTAATTTGACTAATTTTAAGTGTAAATATTTTCACTTTTTCACAACAAAACCGTTGGTCTATGGATTGCCGGACGGATCCTCTTCGTCTCCCGTATGATCGCCACCGCTTGAATCACCGCCGGTATTGTCTCCACCCGTGTTATCTCCGGTGTTATCACCACCGTTGTTGTCCGGCGTATTCGAATCGGACGCATCATTATTGTTACCGTTGTTATTGTTATCGTTACCGGTATTGCTGTTATTGTTGTTGCTGTTATTATTGTCGTTGCCGGTGTTGTTGTCGTTTCCGGCATTGCTGTCATCTTGATTCTGGTTCTGATCCTGATTGTTATCCGCCGGCTGATTCTGATCCGTCTTGTCCTGACTGCCGGCAGCATTATCCTCCTCGCGCTTCTGCTCCTGATCCTTCTGCTCCTGTTCCTGCTGATTCTTAAACTCATCGGAAAGCTGTGCATACGGCAGGAAATCAACCGGCGCAAGATTCTCATGAATCGCACTCATATACGTGTTCCAGATGCGTCCCGGATATGTACTTCCGCTCAGATTCTGGATTGCCTTCGGATAATCACATCCAACCCATACACTGGTCGTATAGTAGCGTGTAAATCCGACAAACCATCCATCCTTGTGATCGTTCGTCGTACCGGTCTTACCTGCACAAGGCATGCCTTTTAACTTAAGGGAACGTCCGGTTCCGCTATCCATAACGGTTGTCAGCACATCCGTCATCATGCGCGTAGCATCCTGCTCATAGATTGACATCTCGGTCATCTGGGAAGCATAGACCACATTCTCATCCGAATCGATGATCGTCTTGATACAGGTCGGTTCACGGTACATACCGTCATTCTCGATCGTGGCAAAACCTGCTGCCATCTCAAGCGGCGATACACCCTTGGTAAATCCACCGAGCGATGTTGCCAGCGTATAATCATCCTTCACAATGCCTGTGAAATTCATATTCTTTAAGTACTGCAGTCCTACCTTCGGTGTCAGCTGATCATAAAGCTGCCATGCGACCGTGTTCAGCGACTGTGCCACCGCATAGCGCAGCTTCACCTTGCCCGCATAGGTCTTGGTCGCATTGGACGGGCCGCCCTCAAACTTGTGATCATCCACGATCGTATCCGGAGTGTATCCGCGCTCAAAGCATGGTGTATACACCAGAAGCGGCTTGATGGAACTTCCCGGCTGTCGGTGACTCTGGTACGCACGGTTCAACGTGTACGTCGAGAAATCCTGATTGCGTCCACCGACGATCGCAACCACATAGCCTGTGCTGTTGTCGATTGAGACCGCAGATCCCTGCATATCGTAGGTTCCATCGTCGTCCATATCCGTGAAGGAAGCCAGCTCATCGTCCACCGCCTGCTGCAACGCATTCTGCTTGTCCATGTCAATGGAGGTATAGATCTTGTATCCGCCGGAGTAAAGCTTCTTCTGGCAGGAAGCATACAACTCGTCATACTCCTCGTTGTAGGTCTTCTTCTCCTTCTCCGAGTCGAAGTAATTCTTGAATGTAAAGCCTTCCTGCTCCATCAGCGCACGCGTCGCGCAATAATAGGTGTACGTGTCCACGAAATTATTCACAATATTTGTAGAAGTCTTCTTCGGACGGTTCAGCGTGATCTCTTCCTTACACGCCTCGTAATACTGCTCCTGCGTGATCTTGCCGTCATCCCACATGTTCTGCAGGATCAGGTTTCGTCTTGTAATCGTGTGATCCATATTCGTCACTGGATCATAGTAGGACGGACTGTTCGGAATCGCACACAGAAACGCCACCTGCGAGATATCCAGATCCTTCAGGTCACAGTTAAAATACCCTCTGCACGCCGCATCGATACCATAGTAACCGTTCGCGAAATAAATATTGTTCAGATAAAATTCCAGGATTTTCTCCTTGGAATACCGCTTCTCCAGTTCCATCGCGAGGAAAATCTGCTTGACTTTGTACTGCCACGTCTTGCTCGGCTCCATGTACACCAGCTTCGCAAGCTGCATCGTGATCGTACTTCCGCCCTGCGTCACTCTTCCTGCCTGCAGACGTGCCTTGACCGCACGCATGATCGCCTTGAAGTCCACACCGTTATGGCGATAGAATTTCTTATCCTCGATACTGATGATCGCGGTCACAAACGACTTCGGAATATCCTCATACTTGACGTACTGTGCATCCTTGTCGCCTTTGCGCTCCGAGATCAGGTTGCCATTCGTATCATAGACGGAACATGTCTGCGATGGAATAAAAATCGATTCGTCCGAGGCGGCAACCTCCTTGATTGCCTCCCGCCGGATCTGCTGCACCTCATCTGCATATCCGCCAAAAAAATACACTCCAGCCGCGCCAAGCACAAGCAGCATCAGCACAATCTGCAGCTTTATTACGAACCAGAAAAAGCGATGTTGTTTCTTTTTTCTTCTCTTCTTCTTTGCCATAAAATCTCCTTTTTCTAATCTTCTACGGAAGATATATGAAGTATTTTATCGCTTTTATATCGCATATGCAAATTATCTTTTTATTAAGAATTTCTTATTGTTCCATATGTTTTCCCATGAAGCTGGCTGCAGATTGCGCGAGAATACGAAAGACTTCAAGCTTCTGCGGGTCATCGCTTTTGCTTACGACAATAACCGAGCCCTGACAGTCGCCGTTGCAGATGATCGTGGACAACACCGCCCCCTTGTGTTCGCCTGTCCACTCTTTATTGATCAGCGGCAGTTCCTCATGTACATTCGTTACCACAAACGTACCGCGTTTTTCCATAAGATTCTCGACTTCGGGACTTAAATGTTCCCCTTCAAGTTCTTTCCTTCCGTTTCCCGATGCGGCAACAATATAGTCGCGATCCGTGATGCAGACAAGTGCCTCCGCGACCTGTGCCAGCGCCTCCGCATAACTGCCCGCAACCTCCCCGAGTTCGCCGATCGGAGAGTACTTTTTCAGCATGATCTCCCCCTCCCGGTTCGTAAAAATTTCAAGGGGATCACCCTCCCTGATCCGCAAGGTACGGCGGATTTCCTTAGGCACAACAATACGACCGAGGTCATCGATTCTTCGAACAATTCCTGTTGCTTTCATATATAAAAATTCCTCCTGTTTCCCACTTACTCTTCCATAATTGTGATGTATGGGTAGTATGTGGAAATCAGAAGGAATTATACTTGCTTTCGCGTTTATCCGAGATCTGCCGCACATGCACGCAGCTGCTCGATCTGCGCATCCGTTAATGCAACGGTCGGAGAATTGCTGTCATCCGTATCGCGATTCTCGATGATCAGCACACTGCTGTCCGGTGCAAGCGTATGCGTGTGCCATACGCCGGCTTTCACATTGTAGCACTTGTAAGGCTCAAGCGTCTGCTTTGTGATCTCACCGACTTCCGGTCCCTTGCCACCGGTAAAAAGCGTTACACTTCCTTTGAGCAGAACAAATACCTCATCCGTCAGAAGATGTTTTTGCATCGTTTTCAAATTCGGCACTTCAAGCTCATCAATATCATTGAGCACCGCCACTCTCCAGCTTCCGTAATCCACGACCGGCGCATATCCTGCCTGCGTATATTCTGTAATTTCGATATCCATTGTATACCCCTCCTATTGTATCGTTGTCTATGCTTTTATTGTACATAACCGGGTGCAAAGATACAAAGTCATATTTTTTATTTTGGTGTCACAATTTTATAATCAACAGATTCCATCCGTTTTCCCCTGCAATTATTTTGTCTATGGTTTCTTAAATAAATTCATTTACCGTAACAATCACAATCTTTCGGAAGTCTCCCTAACTGTAATCGTTGCCTTCGCGGTCACGCCATCCACCGTCACGGTAATGATTGCTTTGCCTTCCTTGAGCGCGATCACATGCCCTCTGTCATCCACAAGCGCAACGCTCGGGCGGGACGATTTCCACTTTGGTGTAGTTCTGGAATTGGTTTGGACAGCAAGCTGCAACTCTTCTTCACAATTCAGTGTTGCCTTGCCTGGACTGAGTATGACTTTCGGACGCTTGACCTTCACCCGGCAGGTGACGCTTGTACCGTCCGCCGATACTGTAATCACAGTATCTCCCGGCTTCTTTGCGGTGATCACACCGCTCTCATCCACCGTTGCCACACTTCTCTTACTTGATTTGTACTTGACTTCGTGCCCGGTCGACACATCCGCTTTCAACAGAAATTCACTTCCGTTGTCCATCGATACCGATGTCCGGTTCAGCGTAATTGTCGTCTTGTTGACGGTAATGCGGCAACATGCCTCCCCGTTTCGTGTCTTGACCGTAATCTTCGCACTGCCTGCTTTCTTCGCGGTGATCCGCCCATAAGTATTCACCGACGCCACTTTGCTGTTGCTTGAAGTGAAACCCGGTTTTCGACCGTTCGATGTCACAGCGTAGAGCTGATACTCATCCCCAATGTTCATTGTCTGCTCATACGTGTTGAGCACAACAAACGCGAGTCCACTCGCATATGCATCTGTCTTCGATCGGGAAAAAACAAGCATGGATACCATGCACAGAAGAACCATCACGGTTCTTATTTTTCGATTTGTCTTCATAAATTCCCCCTTATAAAAGGGAAAACGTATGTGATAGAATCTGTTGTGCTCCGATTATATCACATACGTTTGAAAATGCAAGCGTTTTATACACGCTCGACTTTAATTACATTGGTATTGCCAATCTGTCCGTTGATCAGACCTCCGGTCAGTACAACGGTATCGTCTTTCTGAAGCTTAAAGATCCTCTTGGCTTCCTTCATTGCATTATAGAACATAACTTCCATCGAATTGAACTCCTCGCAGAGAACCGGTGTCACACCCCAGCTTAAGTTCAACTTTCTCCAGACACGCTCGGAGGTGGTCATACCGACGATGTCAACCGGGCAACGGAACCGGCTGACCATGCGCACGGTCGTTCCGCTTAAGGAGCTGACCACAATGCATTTTGCCTGTACATCGATCGCCATCGCACAGGTCGAATGTGAGATAGCATCGAGAATACTTTTGATCTCAAAGTCAGAATTCTGGAATCGCTTTGTATACTTGATCTGACTCTCGGTATACTCTGCGATCTCCGCCATGTTACGCACAGCATCCACCGGATATTTACCGGCTGCGGACTCTCCGGAAAGCATGATTGCAGAGGATCCGTCATATACTGCGTTTGCCACATCCGATAACTCCGCACGTGTCGGGCGCGGATTGTGGATCATGGACTCAAGCATCTCCGTCGCGGTAATCACGCGGGTTCCCATCATGCGGCACTTGTTGATCAGATACTTCTGGATCGCCGGAACTTCCATTCCCGGAATCTCCACACCGAGATCACCTCGTGCGATCATGATTCCGTTCGCGATCTCACAGATATCTTCAACATGATCCACGCCGGAACGGTTCTCGATCTTCGCAATAATATCGATATCCGCACCGCCGTTTGCATCTAAGAATGCACGAAGATCCGCAACATCCTGCTTCGTCGATACGAACGAAGCCGCAACGAAATCAACTTCATTCTGAATGCCGAAAAGCAGATCCTGCTTGTCCTGCTCACTGAGATAAGCGTGATTCATAACCTTATTCGGGAAATTCATGCTCTTGCGGTCGGAGAGATCTCCGCCTGCAATAACCTTACAGATGGCATCCGGTGCCTTCAGCTTGATTACCTCAAGGATGATCAGACCATTGTTGACAAGAATGCGGTCTCCCACTTTCAGATTCTCGATCAGGTTCTTGTAGTTGACAGCCACACGCTGCTCATTACCTACAATATCATCCGTTGTCAGAGTAAATGTATCGCCTTCTTCCAGATGGATCTTACCGTTCTCAAACGTCTTAATACGGTACTCCGGTCCCTTCGTGTCGAGCATGATGGCAATTGGAAGAGAGAGTTTCTTGCGTACTTTCTTGATCAGGTCGATCTTCTTCTGGTGTTCCTCATGGGTTCCGTGAGAAAAATTCAAACGGGCAACATCCATTCCCGCCTGACACATCTGTGTCAGAGTCTCTTCATTCTCACTTGCCGGTCCAATCGTACAAATAATTTTTGTTTTTCTCATTTTCCGATTTTCTCCTTAATTCATCAGTCTGCCTCTTGTAAATTATTCATCCCCTTAATCTATGATAAACCTACGCGTTAGCAACTGAATCCGCCAAAGCACTAAGCGCCGGAATATCCGCATCTTTCATTGTGGACTTGATCGTTACCATCGGCTCCACGATCGTCACATTCTTCATTGTCTCGAGAATCGCTTTCATCGTTCTTCCCGCGGTCGGGCCCCATGAACCGTTCTCAATGATACCAACAGTACGGTTCTGGTATGCCTTGGACTGTAAGTGATGCAAAAAGTCCTGCATGCACGGGAAAACGCCACCGTCGTAACTTGCTCCCGCAACTACCATACGGTCGTAGCGGAATGCATCCTCGATTACCTCTGCCATGTCCTCTCTTGCGAGATCACTGACAACGACTTTCTCAACGCCTTTTTCGCGGAGCATCTCGGCAAATTTCTCCGCAACCTTAGCGGTATTGCCGTGGATCGAAGCGTATGCGACCAACACACCCTTGTCCTCCGGGCGGTAGCTGCTCCATGTATCATATAATCCGATATAGTAACCAAGATCTTCCTTGAGGATCGGTCCGTGAAGCGGACAGATCATCTGAATATCAAGGTTTGCTGCTTTCTTTAACAATGCCTGCACCGGTGCGCCGTACTTGCCAACGATATTGAAATAATATCTTCTTGCCTCACATGCCCAGCCTTCTTCGTCCTCGGAATCCAATGCTCCGAATTTGCCGAATCCGTCTGCCGAGAAGAGGATTTTCTCTGTGCTCTCGTAAGTTACCATAACTTCCGGCCAGTGTACCATCGGTGCCATCACGAATGTCAGTGTATGGCTTCCGAGTGATAATGTATCGCCCTCTGCAACCGTTACCTTCTTGATCTGTGGGTCAATGTCAAAGAACTGTGGAAGCATTGCAAATGTCTTGGCATTTCCTACCAATGTCACATCCGGATAGAGCTCAATGAGTCTTCCGATACTTCCCGCATGATCCGGCTCAAGATGCTGGATCACAAGATAATCCACCTTGCGTCCTGCAAGCGCCTCTGTGAGATTCTTCTCCCACTCCTCCATACCGCGTGCATCCACGGTGTCCATGAGCGCAACCTTCTCATCCAGAATCAGATAAGAATTGTAAGACACGCCTTCCGGAACCACATACTGGCTCTCAAAGAGATCGATCGTCTTATCGTCCACTCCAATGTATTTTACTGCATCTGAAATTGTTACTTTCATATTCTTATACCCCTTTCTATGGTTTGTTCGCTAATCATCCATTCGATCGACAAGATCGTTTTCCTTTTCCTGCTCCAGATCTTCCGGGCTCATGTATTTACGGAAAATGCGCTCCAGCACGGCATCCAGCGTCAGAAACAGAAGTGCCGGTATCAAAAAGATCAGAATCGGGAACAGATAAACAACAAATGCTGCCAGTGCAAAAAGCACCAGAACAAGCAATGACCACGGCAGATGAATGATCATCATAAACAGTGAATTCTTCAAAGTTGTTTTTACGCCGTCCTCAAATCTTGCAATATACGGGAACAGATAGCATGCCCAGATAATGCTGAACACGATCATGATCAGGAAGAAATAGAAAAAGGTTCCCAATGTATTGCCCGCTTTCAGCGTCTGATATGTAATGTAAGCATCCATGCCGAGAATGATCTGAACGATCAGAAGTACCAGCCAGGACAGTGTCGACTGCTTGAATCCTTTCGTGAAAGCATGAAAGAAATTCTTGGTCATGTAGCCTCTGTTGCCGCGCACCGACTTGTGAATCGCATAATAGAGCGCGCTCGTCGATGCTCCGAACGTGATGATCGGAAGGCTGCAAAAAAACCACAGTGCACTCAGCGCCATACAATCGACCAGCTTGCTTAATGCCTGAAAAAATCTGTTATCCCAATTAAACTTCATTTGTATTCCTCAGCTTTCCGATAATTTCCTCGCAGACCTGCTCTCTTGTCTTACCGTCCGTCTGGATCGTGATGTCCGCCGCTTCCTCATACAGCGCACGGCGCTTCTCCATCAGCTCCGCAATATATTCCACATTCATGTGACCGTTTAAGATCGGTCGATCCGTGCTGTTCTTCACACGCTCATAGATGGTCTCCGGTGTTGCCTTAAGAAAGACGATCCGTCCGCTTTTCTTCATATTCTGTGTATTCTCCGGGCGCACGACAACTCCACCACCGCAGGATACGATGCTCGGCTCCTGCTCTCCCAGATCAACAATGAGCTGGCTCTCGATATCACGGAAATGTGCCTCGCCGTACTGCGCAAAGATGTCGTTGATGGACATTCCCTGCTCCTCCACGATACGCTGATCCATCTCAACAAGCGGGAATCCCAGCTCCCGCTGCAAAGCTTTGGCAATCGTGCTTTTGCCGGCACCCATAAATCCAATCAGGAAAATGTTACTGTTGATCTCTTTACTCATGAAAAGAACTTCTCCTTTACTTCATCTACCGGCATATCCATGCCTGTGTATAATTTGAACGCAGCAACGCCCTGCCACAGAAGCATGCCCTTGCCACCGATGCAGGTGCATCCGGCTTCCTTTGCCTCGCGGAGCATCTTTGTCTCCTCCGGATTGTAGACTGCGTCACACACAACAAGTCCCGGACGGAATGCAGACAGATCCTTGACCACACTCTGGTCATCCATCGGCTTCATTCCGACGATCGTCGCATTCGCAAAGATATCACTGGACTGGATCTCCTCCGTCATCTTCGCGGTGTCCGCGATATCGTACACATTGACGATAATTCCAGGCACTGCTGCACGGATCTTCTCCGCCGTCTTAAGTGTTCTCTCGAAAAAGGCATCCTTAATATTAAAAATCGTAATCTCTCTCGCTCCGTCAAGCGCGCACTGCACCTGAATTGCAGTCGCTGCACCGCCGCCACCTGCGACCGTGATCTTCTTGCCCCTGATGTCGATTCCGTGATCCTTTAAGTTGTTGACAAAACCCTCTCCGTCCGTAATATAGCCTTTGAGTCTGCCATCCTCATTGACAATCGTGTTGACCGCGCCGATGATCTGTGCTGCCGGTGAAAGCTCGTCCACACACTTTGCAGCCTCTGTCTTGTCCGGCATCGTCACATTGCAGCCTCTCATCTTGAAAAGCTTCATTGCCTCCAAGGCATCCTTTACCTGATCTTCCTTTATATCAAATGCGACATATGCATAATCCAGTCCCAGCTTCGCGAAACTGTAATTATACATTGCCGGTGATCCGGAATGTCCGACCGGCGATCCGATCAAAGCGAGCAGTCCGGTATGTCCTGAAATTCTCTCTTCCATCTGTTTTGCTCCTTTACCGATTTGGATTTATTGTACCAAATATCTACACCTGCGACAAGAGTTCGAGCGGTTTATCGATCATTGTTTTTGCACCATGTTCCATCAGGAAAGGCACATCACGGAATCCCCATGTCACGGAAATACAATCGAGCCCGGAGTTCTTCGCCGTCTGGATATCCACATCCGAATCTCCCACATAGACCGCATCGCTTTTCGTCACGCCGATCTCACGCAGCGCCTTCTCGACCATATCCGGTGCCGGCTTTCTCGCAACACCTTCCATCTCGCCGATCGCCGCCGATGTGTATTCGCTGAAAAACTTCTCGTTTAATTCCTTAACTGCCGAATCAAGTTTATTGGAAACGATCGCCATCCTGATTCCACGCTCTTTCAATTCCTTCATCACATTGAGCACATCCGGATACGGCGCAGTGTGATCAAGACAATGCTCTCCGTAATATTCCTTAAACGCTGCAAACGTCTGCTCAAACAAAGGATTCTCCTCTCCGTCCGGCACCGCACGAATCATCAGTTTACGCACACCGTTGCCGACATAACGCCGAACCTGATCGAGTGTACACTGCGGCATTCCCTGTGAAGCAAGTGCCGCATTGGTCGCATCCTTTAAATCCTCGAGGGTGTCAAGAAGCGTTCCGTCAAGATCAAAAATGACGGCCTTGCGCCCCTGTGTCACACCGGCTTTCACATAAGTCTGCTCAAAAAATTCTTTTTTCATAATACATACACCTTCCAATTGCTCCGTATCGTCGGTCAGATAATCGCCGATACGTCCTAACGTATAATGCTGTTCTCCGTCTGCTTCCGCAAAAAGCTTTACTTTGCGGTCAAGGCAGCGCGCATGAACAAAAAGTTTGCCTTTTGGCACACAGATCTTCGCAGCACGCATCGGTGCGACCACCTCGCCGGAGTGCACAACCTTGATCGTCGGCGAATACTCTGCATCGCGCAGTCTGAATTCCCAATTCGGATAACTGCGATACTGCTTTGCAAAATCACTCTCCTTACAGAAGAGCACACCGCCCATCGGGCTGATTGTAAGGATCATATCCTCCTCGATCACAGTCTCAATATCTCCATGCATAGTTCTTATAACGGCTTTCGTACCGGGCTCAATCAGATCCGTTACGCGGACAAAGCCCCAAGGAACCTGCTTTCTGCAGTAATGCTCTGCATTATCACTGTCAAGCTTACATTCTCTTGCATAAATGATATCGGTATCATCCATATACTTGCGGAACCGGTTCTCTAATACTGACTTCACACCAGATGCAGACGGATGTTCACTGTCACCCACCTCATCTAATTCCATGCGTGGCATAAAATGATGCTGCTCACAGAGCTTTAAATACTCCTTGGTCAACAGATCCATCGCAATAAATCCACCGGCCTTGGCCTCGTGTCCGCCTCCGGAACCGATGCCTTTGCTGAGTTCCGCCGCCAGCTCGTTCGCCTTCACTTCCTTGATGCAGCTTCGAACCGAGAATTTGACACCATCCTGCACAACATTGAATACGACACAGATATCGATTGCATCCACTTCAAGTACAAGATCGCTGATGATACCAAGCACATTCGGATCGCACGGTCCTGATTTCACGACTGCTGCACGATACTCCTCAAGATAATCACTGTGCAATAAAGCAGCTCCCGCCGTCTCCAAGTCTTCGAGCGAAAGATTCGCATTGCGGTATTTATGCATCAGCTGCACATCAAACGCAGCCTCATCCCTGAGATCCTTGTCCAGCGGGTGTGCGAGTTCAGACAGACCACTCGTGTCCGTATATAACCCGTAATATAAAGCAGTAGAAAGCTTACGATTATTTTGCACATCGAAATTTTCTTTCTTTAACATCTGCCAGATCAAAGTCGAACATGCACCAAGATTGCTGCGGACTTCCGAAAGCTTCGGAAGCTGCGTGTTGATACGGTGATGGTCGATGACCGCTACCGTATGCGCATCAAAACGCATGGAATTACCACCGCCATACTGACAGTCCACCATCACTAAGAGATCCGGTGTCTTCTCCAGCTTGTCCACATGCCGGATCGGAATCTCCAGATCCTGAACCATCATCACAAGATTGCTCTTGCGGATCCGGTTGCGTCCGGCATAGATCAGATCCGGCTTTTTGCCCTGTGACTGCAAATACAGATATACACCAAATCCGCACGCGAGCGCATCCGCATCCGGATTATCATGGCATTGCACGACGATATTATCATATGGTAATAAATCTTTTAGTCTCACAACGTCCCCCTCTTATCCTGTTCTCTCCGATTATTTTTTCAGATCATACGGAAAGAATATGTTACTTCGTCCCTTTTTATCAAACATAGAATTGTACTGCAATATATTGTAACGGTTGATCCACTCTGCTTCCTCTCCGGTAGCCTCATCGAGATGCAGATAGCAGCCGTTGCTCTCCGAATAGTATCCTCTGGAATTGATTGCCGGAACAACCTCCATCATCTCTGCAAGAAATTTGTTATACTCCGGAAGCTCGATTCCCGCACGCTCAAGTGTCAGTGTCGACAGATAGTTTAGGCTTGTGATATCGACATTCTCCTCCGGCGTATCATAATTCGTCCAGATAAAGAACGGAACCGTGTACAACTTCTCCAGTTCATCTTCGGTCAGTCCCGATAAACCTTTTCCGTTTAAGATCGGATAGAAATTACTGTTCAGGCTCGGCTGATGATCTCCGAAGAATACGATCTCTACCGGATCATCCACACTGGAAAAATAGTTGATCAGATTCTCAACCGCCTTATCACTCTCATGCACAAGTGACAGATACTGATTTGCATCCGTGTATGAACGGCCAATCTTATACACATCCTCATGGAAATTATCGTACGGTTCCCCATATCCTCCATGATTCTGCATCGTAATTCCCATCAGATAAAGCTTTTCATTCGCCCCGCGGCTCTCATAACGGTCAATGATCTTATCATACAGTTCCTGATCCGTAATATACTCTCGCAAAATCTTCGACTGGTCAAAATCATCGATGAAATGCATCTCATCATATCCGATATCCGGATAAACCTGATTTCTGCTCCAGCCAGTCGCATAATACGGATGCATCGCAACACAGGTATACCCGATGTCTTTCAGATTCGACACAATGGATGTCGGCGTATCACTGATGTACTGCTGATAAACAACCGATCCGCTCGGCAGGAAAGCCATCGAATTTCCGGTCAGATATTCCCACTCCGAGTTCGGTGTCTTCGCGCCAAACACGGAAGACAAAGCATAACCCTTCGTCGTATTTTCTTTCAGAGAATCAATAAAAGGTGTCAGCTCCACATTCGTCTTCAGCTCTCCCAGCACGCTCAGATCCGAAAATGACTCATTCATAATTACAATAATCGTTGGATCCTTCACATCCGTCTTGGAATAATTCTTATCATCCGCCTGATATTCCTGCTCCAGCGACTGAATCGCTTCCTTCGAATATCCATCCGGTGCAGCCACAAAGCTGTCCCTGATTCCGAGAATAAAATTTAAAATATAGCCGTTGCGGTACGTTCCTTTCTGCTCCCAGGTCTCCGTATTGATATCAAACGCATTGATCACAACGATCATACATGTGATCGCCGCCAGCATCACATCAATCACACGCATTTTCCATGCATGCGCAAACTTAATACGACATTTGCGGACGAATGCGATAAAAAGCGCTGTCGCAAAGATCGCATATGCGCCTTTGGCATTCAGCCGCAGCTGGTAATTACCGGCAACGCTTAAGCCCGTTCCGATTGATCGGATATCGGCAAACTGAAATTCATTGCCGCGGAACAGATATACAAAATAATCTACAAATGCGAAACACAGTAGGGTCACATGGGAAATAATACAGGTCAGACCGCTATTGTTCGTAAATAATTGAACAAAGAAGTATACCACAAGACAACAAAGGACATTCAAAAACAGTTTGTAATTACTTGTCCTTGCAAATAGTTCGGAGTCCAGAAGAAGTCTCTGGATCATAAATGTCGTAAAGATAGAACCACCGATAAACAAGATCAGTGTCCAAAGCCACGGATACCGCTCATCCAGATCAATCTTAATGCTTTTGACCAGATAGTATAACAGTCCGTAAGCCACCAGTGCGGCAATGTGAAATCCGATTGTCACATACATGACAATGGCTAAAATGATGGCGATCGCCGCCCGTATGTTATTTTTCTTATCGTATTCAAGTCGTATTTTAAAATTCATTTTCATTCCATTACAATACAACAAAATTCCCGGCATGTAAACCGGGAATCCTGTGCCTAAATCTTAATTTTATGTGAAAAATTGTGGACTTTACTTTTTCTTGAAGTTTGTGTAGCCTTTCTGCTTGTATGGATGCTCTGCCCATAATTTATCCGCGGTGCCTTTCCACTCATTTGCGTAATCCACGCATTTTCCGCAAAGATGCTCTACCGGCTCAGCTTCCTCAACATCTGTTGAATGAGCACCGGTCTCATGTACCATCTTCTGAAGAATCTCTGGATTCTCAAGCATTGGACATGGACGAAGCATGTTCTCGTTGAATGGCTGATTGTCTCTGTATGCCATAAACAGAGGCTGCTTTAAGCACTCAAGAAGTGACTTCTCGCGGATATTTGCTCCGGAATAGTGAATGAATACACAAGGCTCCACATCACCCTTCGGGTTAATATGACAATAGTTACGTCCTCCGGCGATACATCCGCCGACGAACTCACCGTCGTTCTGGAAGTCCATAACGAAGATCTCTTTTCCGCCTTCCTTTGCACGAACCTCACGAATTCTGTGATAGATATATTCTCTCTGCTCCTTGGTAGGCATCAGTTCCGGTGAAGCCTTCATTCCAACCGGCATCAGATGGAAGTACCATGCAAAGCGGCTTCCATGCTCGATCAGAAGGTCGAAGAACTCATCACTTGTGACAGCTTCCATGTTCTTGCTTGTGTAACATACGCTGTTGCCGAAGATCAGTCCGTTCTCATGTAATAAATCCATAGCGGAAAGAACTTTCTTATATACACCTTCGCCACGACGGAAATCATTTGCATCCTCAAATCCCTCAAGGGAAATCGAAAGCGAAAGGTTACCGACTCTCTTCATATCATCGCAGAACGCCTGATCCACCAATGTTCCGTTTGTGTAGCAGTGGAACGCACAATCATTATGCTTCTCGCAAAGCTTGATGATATCAGCCTTACGAACCAATGGTTCTCCACCTGTCATCATATAAAAATATATGCCAAGTTCCTTACCCTGTGTGACAATGCTATCCATCTCTTCAAAGCTTAAGTTCAGCTTATGTCCATATTCTGCCGCCCAACATCCTGTACAACGCAGATTGCATGCACTGGTCGGATCCATCAGGATCAGCCACGGAATATTACACTGCTCAACTTCTCTCATCTTACGGATTTTCTTCGTTCCGGCAAACGCTGCCTGATAACCAAGATTTAAAGCTGTCATCTTCGCAACGTGCGGATCGGTCTCATCAAGAAGTCGGTTGACATAACGCATCCATTTATGTTCCGGATTCATAATCATTTTCTTTGCGCCTTCATAGGACTCTGCAGTAAAATTATTTCCCATGAATTTCTGAACCAGATTAACGATATTGAGTAATGCCTTCTCTCTATCTTTATTCAGGCTTTTCAAAGTTGCATCGATTGCAATTGAAAATGCCTGTCTCTCTGCCGCATCTTTTAAACTTGCCATCTCTTACTCCTCCGTTTTCTCTCTTATTCTTTGACTCTATTGGAAGTATATTGGATTTTTCACCGAATGAGAATATTCAATCACACAATCGTGTATATTTTCAATATACAGTTTTCCAATTTTGTCTATCGGTATCTGTTATTGATTAGCTTTACATGTAGTTTTCGATACCATATCAGATTATATCACTATAATATCCAATGTCAACTTAAAATATGAGTTCTCCCTGCCGATTCCTCGTATTCTCATTGCACGGATACCATCTGGTCATCGATTTTCAATTATTCATGAGCCTTGAAAAACTCCTTGATCTGTCCCAGGATAATTCCCATCAGCCGGTTCCTTGCTTCCACACCAGCCCATGCAATATGTGGCGTAATCAAAAGCCGCTCACTGTCCTTAATTCCACGAAGCGGATTGTCCTCCTGCATCGGCTCTACGGACAACACATCCAGTCCTGCCGCTGCAATCGTCTTGTTATTCAAAGCCTCTGCCAGATCCGCTTCATTGATGATCGGTCCTCTTCCGACATTCAGAAGAATCGCAGACTTCTTCATCTTTGCAAATGCCTCTTTGTTCATCAGTCCGAGCGTATTCTCGTCTAACGGCGCGTGAATCGACACAATATCGGACTGCTCCAGCAGTTCATCAAAGCTCACCCGCTCATACCCCGGCTGCGAATTACGGCCGGATGTGGAATAATAGATCACGCGACAGCCAAACGCTTTGGCAATATCCGCCACTCTTCGTCCGATATTCCCCAATCCGATAATTCCATATGTCATTCCTGACAATTCATGAAACGCTTTGGCAAAATGCGTAAACGACACGTCGTTCACATACTTCTCTGATTTTACATAATTGTCATAATATGGAAGCTTCTCCAGCAGATAAAAAAGCATTGCAAACGTATGCTGCGCCACGGATTCCGTCGAATACCCGGCAACATTACGCCATGCGATCCCACGTTTATCCAGATATTCTTTATCCAGATTATTGGTTCCGGTCGCGGTCACACACACAAGCTTTAAATGATCCGCTTCGCCGATCGTCTGCTGATTGACCTGTACCTTATTCAGGATCAGGACGTCCGCATCCTTTGAGCGCTCTCTTGCTTCTTCTGAAGTTGAAAAACCATATTTCACAACGTCTCCAAGTGCGTCAAAGCCTGACAGATCAATATCTTCACCAATTGTTTTAGCATCCAGAAATACTATCTTCACTCTATTTATCTCCTTTATGTATTGTGTTCCATCTACTTTCAAAGTAGTACTTTTATTTGGGCGATACTTCAAAAAAGTACTGCAGTCCGCACACTTATTTTACGCATAGGTATAAATAAAGTAAAGAACATACCGATATATATTTCAAAATCTATGAAAAGGAGGAGCATTATGGCAGCTGTATCATCAGGCGTCAGCCTGACTACCAATTATTTCATGAATAACTTCTACGCAAGCAATCGCAGCGTCATCAAGTCGGGTGCACGAAACGACTACACAAAGCTTGAACTTTCCTACAAAGATAGTCGTGCTCTGACGCGTGCCGCTAAACGTCTGCTTAAAAATGACTACGGTTCCGCAACAGACGAAAAAGATGAAACGATTTCTGCTACAACACGCTCCGCCTTAACCGCATTTATTGATACCTATAATAATACGGTCGATTCTTCCAAAACTTCATCGGATCATGATACCAAATATCAGCTAAAAAAAATGAAAGCGTATCTGAACAAATATTCGGATGATTTGGAACATATTGGAATTTCGATGGAATCCGGAGGCAAACTCAAAATCAACGAAGATTTATTAAAAATGGCCAAGAATTCTAAAGTTCGCAAGATTTTTTCTTCTGATCAGGAATTTTCAAAACATTTTTATAAACTCAGCAAACAAACACATACCGCTGTGGAAAGCGATATTTATTCGCAAATTAACGGCAAAGGATTACATGTCAATATCGCTCTTTAATTATGTCCATAAAAAAGGGGGAAGTTCACACTAAGAACTTCCTCCTTTTTAAATCCGTCTATGTATAGAACAATCAATGAACAATTGTTTCCAACCAATCACATATACATTTTCTCGCGTTTTGCGGAATATTGGTACGCTGTGCCACACGCATCTTTTCAACATACTCTGGTCTGCCCAATTTCTTTAATGCGCTCCCCAGCTGTAATCTCGGATGATGTACCGCTATACTCATTCCCGTTTTCGAAAAATATTTTACATTCTTTGACTCGCAGCCGGGAATCGGATTGATATGTATATATGGTACCTGTGCGACTGCCGCTTCCGTCGAAGATAACCCACCCGGTTTCGACAAAAAAACATCGCACGCCCTCATATACAATGCCATCTGGTTCGTTTTGCGGATCAGAATAAGCGTATCCCCGTATTCTTTCAACAGATGCTGATATAATCTTTCATTATTTCCACATACAACGATTATTTTTCCTTCAACCGCATCTCGTTTTAATTTGCTCAAAAGGATATGTATGGTCTTTCTGATATCGCCTGCTCCAATGCTGCCACCTGTTAAAAGCACATAATATCCATCCGGATCGAGGCCAAGTTCTTCTTTTGCTATCACAGGGGCAATTTCTTCATCAAATGCACGACTTACCGGAATTCCAAACGGACGAAGCTTTCCCTCCGGAATTCCTCTTGCTATAAAATCTGCCAGCTGCGCCTCGCCCGGAACAACATAATAATCGCAGTTCGTTTCTTCCGTAAACGGAATACAAACATAATCCGTTGCAATAAACACCGTCGGTGGGAGCAGAATTCCTTTTTTCTTAAGATAAGTCACAAGTTCCGCGGGATACAGATGCGGCATTAAGATTACATCAAACGAATGCTTTTGCAAATATATACGAAGCTTCTTGGCTACCTGTATATTTGCATAATACACTGGTGACTTTCCCGGTATATTGCGCACAATCCCACCGATTGAATATACAAAACCAAACAATTTTGGCGAATGCTGCACCATCTTGACATATAGATTACCAACTTCTTTGGCGAGCTTATGACTAACTAATTCATACGGATCCATCATTACTACATGATGACCACGCGCTTCCAATTCTTCCTTTATGGCAGCACCTGCCGCATTGTGCCCGCCACCAGTGCTGCAAGACAAAATCAACGCATCCATAATAACCTCACTTTACACCTTTCACGTTTCTCTCTGCTCATGTGCATTCTAACACACACAACCGCAGTAATCAGTAAAAATGCAAGTTTCTGTGATGTTGTTTCACCCCAGACGAAAAAAATTCCCAGGGCACACACATACGTTGCAATTGTGCGGTAAAAATGTGGTGTAATTCTTACGACAAGTGAATATAAAATAAAGAAAAAAGCGAGAACCAAGGCAGGAAACAAATTCGGTGCATATCCTAACAAACATCCAAATGTTGTTGCAATACCTTTTCCTCCATGGAAATGATGATATAATGAAAAAACATGTCCCACAACCGGAGCCACAAGCACCAATGCCATTCCAAATATATGTACAGCATTCGGAATACTTCCCCAAATCCCCCGGTCAATGCCACACAAATGATGCATCAACACAGAATTCTGTAGCCGGATACAAAAAAATACAGGTAAAAATCCTTTTCCCATGTCTCCGGCCAACGTCAGTATTCCACATACCATGCCACCCTGCATAAATGCATTTGCTGTCCCCGGATTCAAGTCTTTTGTTCCATTGATAATATCTTTCTTCTGAATTAACTGCCCGAATAAGGGCGCGAAAAGAATACTTCCAATTAAATATCCTATAAGTATAAACAACAGATAGTAAAGCATACGGCCATCTCCTTAACGTATATAGAATAAAATAAACGTGTTCAGAAATCAATCCGACAAAGTTATTTATATCTTCTATTTGTGAGAAAACAGGACTAATCAGTTACACATTTACTGGTAAATCCTGTTTTCTTTTTATCCTTCTTTGCTATGATTGTTTTGCGGAAATAACCAAATTGAAAGGAGGATACATGAATAATATCACAGATTTATTAGACCTTGAAGACACAAATATTATTATTTCAGATATTCAGATTCAGGAGCAGACCAAAACTATCACTCTCGGGACTCCACCAACTACACATTTTTTTCCTTCCTGTGGCTATCGTATGCACTCTCGTGGTGTCAAACGCCAAACCATTAACCATCCCATTCTTCAGGACAATTACTCCTTAATTATCATCCTGAAGCAGCGTCGCTGGCGTTGCACAAATCCGCAATGCCTGTATAAAATTCGTCAACGAGCAGCGACGGACTACAAACGCATCTGACATGCTGATTGTTGAAGCATACAGGAATCTTTTGGAAACTTCCGTATCTATTACCCTATAGTAAAGGGTCTGGCATCCAGCCAGACCCTCAAAATAAACCATCACAAAAGACCTTCAAATAGATTGGCAAACCCTCAAAAACTTTAAATGCCCCCAATATCATCATAACTTTATTTAATTAAAAAATATCTCTATTCGCTGTATATCATATTTATCTATTAATTCTATTGGATAAGAAATTGTTCTCTTCACTCTTTCATTTGCTGGAACATAAACACCATTATTATTTATCAAAATCAATTCATTATTTCCATTATAATATAATATAGAATAACTTGCAGATTCACTCTTTTTTGAAGTAAATATAATATCTCTGCATTCTCTATGATTTTCATTATCATAATATGATTCAGAAATATTATATTCTATATTAACAGAATTTGCTTTATTTACCCTCTCCATTTTCATTTTTATGTGTTCATTATATAATATCGGTGCAATAATATAGTCATTTGCATTTACTGTATAACATATCGTCTCTTCTCGAAGGAAAAATTCGTTTTCATCATAGCGTTTGCAATTAAAAAATATTTTTATGGCAGCATCATTATCATTCATGATTTTAATTGCTTTATAATTATTTCTATCTAACTCTTTGTTTTCAGGAATATCAATCAATTCATAACTAACATGATTTTTTAATGCATCCTTGACAGTAACTTTACAAATATATTTTTTCTTCTTATATTTTACTGTTATCTTGGTAGTACCTGCTTTTAACGCTTTTATATGTCCAACACTATCAACAGTGGCAACTTTTTTATTTGATGAAGTCCATTTTAAGCCTAATACTTGATTCTTCCCATCATATAAATCCAAATAATCTTTCTCGCCAACATACAAAGTTATTTTTGTTTTGCTTAACTTAATCTTCTTGGCCGCATAAATATTTTGTGGTGCTACTTGGATCACAGTAATAATCATTACAAGGCATAGCACAAAACTTAGTATTCTCTTTGATTTCTTCATAGACAAATCCTCCCATATAAATATTTGATTTGATTATACTCTTATTGTATAGAAAATACAATGAAGAGATTAGTGAGTCCTTTCTAAGTTCTGTAGGGATTTTTAAGATTAAGAAAAAATATCCGTTCCGATATGGATAACGCAAAATCATCGCAAATTCAATCACAAATTTGCTCCAATTTAACGTATTATGCAATATGTACAATGGATTCTCATAATCCATTATCTTGTTACATTTTACCCCAAAATCGTTCGTGAGATTAGAAGTCCTATGAATATTTCATGCAAATTACACTTTCCCATTTTTGTAACCGTAAATTACTAAGATAAGCGTTAATCATAATATCATTTGCTTGTATGTTATCTCTGAGCCACAGAATATAATCATCTATCGTATCAGATGTAATAGTGGCAAGAGATGTTTCGCCATCCATAAATTTGTAGAAATGGATAATTTTCTTTTTGTAACTTTCAATGGATAATTCGGTCAGATTCTTGACCTTGCATTTTCTGATAAATAAATCAAATGCTTGTTGAATTGTTGGAACTTTGTTCCTTGACATAGAAATTTTGTTCATAAGGACTACCTCACTTTCTGAGAATTAGTCCTACGAAATAAAAAAACCTTAGAAAACTACGAACGATGATTTTCTAAGGCATAATGCCTAGTTCCGGAATCGAACCAGAGACACGAGGATTTTCAGTCCTCTGCTCTACCAACTGAGCTAACTAGGCATA
>CAKRKX010000036.1 GCA_934358675.1 uncultured Agathobacter sp.
GTCATAACCCTTGTTACCCGCTTTTGTTCCCGCTCTCTCGATCGCCTGCTCAATGTTTTCCGTCGTTAAAATGCCGAACATAACCGGAATGCCGGTCTCTAAGGATACGGACGCAACACCTTTGGACACTTCATTGCACACATAATCGTAGTGGCTGGTCGCGCCGCGGATGACTGCACCCAGACAGATGATTGCATCATATTTTCCGCTTTTTGCCATCTTAGATGCTACGAGTGGAATTTCAAATGCGCCCGGCACCCAGGCAACATGAATATCATCCTCTGACACATCATGGCGGAGCAGTCCGTCCATTGCGCCGCTCAGCAGCTTTGATGTGATAAATTCGTTAAAACGCGCTGTAACAATTCCTACTCTGATGCCCTTTGATACTAAATTTCCTTCCAATGTCTTCATTTTATTTTCCTCGCTTTCTTTATTTAATACTGTAATAAGTGTCCCATGCGGTTCTGCTTCGTTTTCAGATAGAACAGATCGTGCGCAGTGGCGGTCATCTGGATCGGCACACGCTCCGATATCTCCATGCCAAACTCGGCTAACTGATAGATCTTATCCGGATTGTTCGTCAGCAGACGCAGGCTCTCCACGCCGAGTTCCCGCAGAATCTGTGCGCCAATGTAATACTCACGCTCATCCCCGTGAAATCCCAGAGCAAGATTTGCCTCAAGTGTATCCATCCCCTGCTCCTGCAATTCGTAGGCGCGAAGCTTATTGATCAGCCCGATTCCACGGCCTTCCTGCCGCATATACAACAGGATACCGCGCCCTGCTTCCTCGATCTGTGACATAGCTGCCGCAAGCTGTTGTCCGCAGTCACAGCGCAGTGATCCGAACGTATCTCCGGTCAGACATTCCGAATGCACACGGCACAGCACATCTTTGCCATCCCCGATCTCCCCCTTGACCAAAGCCACATGATGCTCGCCGTTCAACCGGTTCACAAATCCATATGCCATAAACTCTCCATACTTTGTCGGCATCTTTACCTTAGTCACGCAGTCTACCAGCTTTTCATGACATTTGCGATAATTCTGCAGATCCTGAATCGTGATAAATTTCAGGTCGTAACGCTTTGCAAGTTCGGCAAGCTCCTTCGTGCGCATCATCGTTCCGTCCTCGCGCATGATCTCGCAGCACAGCCCGCATTCCTTCAAGCCTGCCAGACGGCACAGATCAACCGTCGCCTCGGTGTGACCGTTTCGCTCTAACACGCCGTTCTTCTTCGCAAGCAGCGGAAACATATGTCCCGGTCTGCGAAAATCCTCTGCTTTCGCATCCTCTGCAACACAGGCACGCGCAGTAACGGAGCGTTCCTCCGCAGAGATTCCGGTTGTGGTGGATCTGTGGTCAATGGATACAGTAAATGCCGTCTCGTGATTGTCCGTATTATTCTCCACCATCTGCGGAAAACGCAGCTTTTTTACATACTCCTCCGACATCGGCATACAGATCAGGCCTTTGCCCTGACTTGCCATAAAATTGATATTTTCGGTTGTCGCAAACTCTGCCGCACAAATAAAATCGCCTTCATTCTCGCGATCCGGATCATCCGTCACAAGAATGATCCTGCCGCGCCGCAGATCCTCAAGCGCTTCCTCAACCGTGTTGAACTCTACCATGTTCTTTTCCTCCTAAAATCCGTATTTTGCCAAAAAATCCCTTGTTATTGCACTTTTTTGTTCGTTCTCCGGTGCTTTCTGCATCAGCTTTTCCACATATTTTCCAATGACATCACATTCCAGATTTACGGTATCGCCAAGACTTTTGTCCTGCAGCACCGTGTTTCTGACCGTGTGCGGAATGGTCGATACCGCAAAGGCATCCTGTTTTACGCGTGCCACAGTGAGACTGATTCCGTCCACCGCGATCGATCCTTTTTCCACGATATACCGCATAATTTCCGCGCCTGCGGCGATGGTGTACCACACCGCCACATCGTCCTGCCGGATGTCAACGATCTGCCCCGTGCCGTCCACATGTCCGGACACGATATGTCCGCCGAAGCGACCGTTTGCAGGCATTGCCCGCTCCAGATTTACTCTCTGTCCGACCGTAAGTTTTGCCAGTGAGGAACGGTTCATCGTCTCATGCATAACATCCGCCGAAAAACTGTCCCCATGCAGATCTGTGACGGTCAGACAGATGCCGTTGACCGCAATACTGTCTCCGATGCGGGTGCCTTCCATAATCTTTGTGGCACCGATCGTCAGCACCACAGAGTCCTTTCCCCGCTGCATTTTCTTAACCGTTCCGACTTCCTCAATGATCCCTGTGAACACGCGCTCTCACCTCACTTTCAATCAAAAAATCTTCTCCCAACCGGCTTATGTGGCTGTTCGTAAGCATAAACGCATCTTCCGGCAATGCCACGCCTTTTCCCCCGATCGGTGTCTTTGCATCCGCGCCACCAAATAATTTCGGAGCCACATACGCCTGCACCTTCTGTACGATTCCACTCTGTAAAGCCGCCCAGTTGAGTCTGCTGCCGCCTTCCAGCAGAATGCCATCGATCGGCACCTGTCCGAGCACTTCCATTAATTCCTGCAAGTCCACATGGCCGTCACGCTCCTTCACGCACACGATCTGGCAGCCCGCCTCCTCGTACATCCTGCGCCTTTTGCTGTCTGTACTGCATGTCGCAAGAATCGTCCTAACCTTATCCGCTGTCTTTACCACCTGTGCGTCAAGCGGTGTGCGCAGATGGGTATCGCAGATAATGCGAACCGGATTTCTCCCCTGCGGAATACGGCATGTCAAAAGCGGATCATCCGCAAGAATCGTTCCCACACCGACCATGATCCCGCTCAATCGGTTTCTCTGCTGCTGCACATGATTTCTTGCTTCCTCTCCGGTGATCCATTTGGACGCGCCGGTATGCGTTGCGATCTTGCCATCCATCGTCATTGCGTATTTCATGACCACATAAGGTCTCTTTGTCTGAATGAAATGGAAAAAAACTTCATTGATCCGGTCGCACTCTTCCTGCAAAACATGCTCGATCACATCGACACCGTGCTTGCGCAGGATTGCAATGCCTTTGCCCGCAACAAGCGGATTCGGGTCCCCCGATCCGACATACACCCGTCGAATGCCCGCTGCCAGGATCGCATCCACACAAGGCGGCTGCTTTCCGTGGTGACAGCACGGTTCAAGCGTCACGTACATATCTGCGCCCTTCGGATCTTCGGTGCATGATGCAAGCGCATTCCGCTCCGCATGCGGCTGCCCGTACCGTTCATGCCAGCCCTGTCCGATGATCCTGCCATTCCTGACGATCACCGCACCGACCATCGGGTTCGGCGAGACAAGACCGCATCCTTTTTGCGCCAGTTTAAGTGCCAGACGCATATATTCACTGTCTTTCTCGTTCATTTGGTCACCTCCTGCAAAATTTCCTATGATTCAAAAGACGCCCCAAACCAAAGGTTCAGGGCGTCTTAACATAAGCACATACACAGACTGCAATATTGGCATAAAAAAACTCCGGAATGTATCAAAACAATCCAGAGCATCGAATCTGCACGCATCCAATATACGCAATCTATCATTCATCTTCTTTCATCCAGACTATACTGTCGGCTTCGGAATCACACCGAATCATGCCTAACGGCTCGTGGGCTATACCACCGGTAGGGAATCACACCCTGCCCTGAAGATTTCTATTCAATTTCTTATCAACAAAATGTATTGTAGCACAACCGTTTTTACAATGCAAGAAAAAAGACCGGTGCGATCACTCGCACCGGTCTTGCCTCTACATTGTATGTATTTTAGAAATCTGTTAATGTAGCAGCTCTCTTCTCTAAGAAAGCGCCCATTCCTTCCTTCTTATCGTGTGTATCATTTACAACACCGAACAGGTTTGCTTCCATCTCAACAGCGTTCTTGATATCCATGTCATATCCGTTGTTGATTGCAGCCTTTGCAACAGATACTGCGTAGCTTCCCTTAGAGATGATCTTAGCAGCCATAGCCTTAGCAGTTGGCATAAGCTCTTCCTTCGCTACAACCTTGTTTACAAGGCCGATACGGTAAGCTTCGTTTGCATCGATATTATCGCATGTGAAGATCATTTCCTTAGCGCGTCCCATACCTACAAGACGGGCAAGCTTCTGTGTTCCGCCGAATCCTGGGATAATTCCAAGACCACACTCAGGCTGTCCGAAGATTGCGTTCTCGCTTGCGATACGGATATCACAGCTCATAGAGATCTCGCATCCGCCGCCAAGTGCAAAACCGTTGACAGCAGCGATGGTAACCTGACGCATATTCTGTAACTTAAAGAATGGCTCTGATGCTCTGATACCGAATGCACGTGCTTCAGGAGCTGTAAAGTTCACCATCTCAGCGATGTCAGCGCCGGCAACGAATGACTTGAACTCGTTACCCTTCTTATCCGGACCACCGGTTAAGATTACAACCTTGATATCATCGTTCTTCTCGATCTCTCCAAGGCATACGTTTAACTCGTCAAGAGTCTCACTGTTTAATGCATTTAAAGCAGCCGGTCTTGAGATTGCAAGTACGGCGATGCCATCAGCAACATCAAGTGTCAAATTCTTAAATTCGCTCATTGTATAAATCCTCCTATGATTGTGTGTAATACCTCCCAATGAAGTATTAACTCTGATAGTCCAATCGTAACACTTTGACAAAAATTTGTCAATCTGAAACCACCCTTTCGATTACAGATCCAGTTTTAAATCGTTCTCCTTGATCCAACCCATCTTACGGAAAAAACATCCGAAAAGCCAGGTCAGGACTGCCGGCAGAACGAAGCAGATCATGATCAGCCCGATCCAGTCAAACGCGGTAATCGCAGCCTTCTCGCCCGCTGCGATATCGGAAAGCCAGCCGGTGTACACACCGATCTGTCCGACTAGTCCGCAGGTTCCCATACCGGATGCGACGGCTGCACCGTTCATCTTAAGCTGGAATACACAGGTTGCGATCGGTCCGGTGATCGCGGATGTCAGGATCGCCGGAATCCAGATGACCGGTTTCTTTACGATATTGCCCATCTGCAGCATCGAGGTTCCAATGCCCTGTGCGACAAGTCCACCCCAGCGGTTCTCCTTAAAGCTCATGATCGCAAATCCGACCATCTGCGCACAACAGCCCGCGAGTGCTGCGCCGCCGGCAAGTCCGGTAAGACTTAACGCCGCACAGATCGCCGCGCTGCTGATTGGAAGTGTCAGTGCGATACCGACAAGCACCGACACGATGATTCCCATGAGGAACGGCTGCAGTTCTGTCGCCCACATGATCGCGTTGCCCACGCCGCTTGCCACGAAACCGATGCCCGGTCCCCACCAGAGTGCCAGACCGATTCCTACAAACAATGTGACAAAAGGCGTTACGAGAATATCGATCTTCGTCTCCTTGGAGACTGCTTTACCGAATTCTGCCGCAAAAATCGTTACGATCAGTACCGCAAGCGGTCCGCCCGCTCCGGCTACCTCCGACGCATTCGCCGCTGTTCCCACTGCTGCCAGCGAAAACAGGACAAGCGGTGGTGCCTGCAAAGCAAGTCCGATCGCCACAGCCATCGCCGGACCGGTCGCTGCCTTGGCATATCCGCCGATCGTGACGAGCAGTTCGATTCCCGCCTGCTCGCCGAGCGTTGCGAGGATCGTTCCCATCAGAAGCGACGCAAACAATCCCTGCGCCATCGCAGACAGCGCATCGATTCCGTAACGCTTCGCAGAAATCTCAATATTTTTTCTTTTTAAGAATGCTTTTACACGCGACATAATTTATTTCTCCTCACTGCTGTCCGCGCCGATCTGCTGCAGTGCAGCAAGAAGCTCATCACTGTCGATGTCACTCAGACCGTTTAACGCTTTTTCAAATAAACCGACACCGTCCGGGTTCTCGCCACATCCGTGTCCGCAGGTCATGCAATTGTGTGTGCACTCTTCCTGAAGCTTATCTGTATCCTGCATGTGATGCCCTCCATATATAATCATCAAACGCCCAATTCATGTGTGCTATGTTCGCTTATATGCAAGCACAACGCCATATATCAAGCATGAATGTCACTTTGAATAGTTACCTGGTTTAATCATGCTTCGGTACGATTTTCTCGATTCCGCCCATGTATGGCTGTAAAGCCTTCGGGATATTGACCGATCCGTCTGCATTCAGGTTGTTCTCAAGGAATGCGATCAGCATACGTGGCGGAGCGACAACGGTATTATTCAAGGTGTGTGCAAAGTACTTCTTGCCGTCTTTACCTTTGACACGGATCTTAAGACGACGAGCCTGCGCATCACCGAGATTTGAGCAGCTTCCGACTTCGAAATACTTCTTCTGACGAGGTGACCATGCCTCAACGTCGCAGGACTTCACCTTAAGGTCCGCGAGATCACCGGAGCAGCACTCGAGTGTACGAACCGGGATATCCAGGCTGCGGAACAGATCAACGGTGTTCTGCCATAACTTATCGTACCAAGCCTTAGACTCTTCCGGCTTGCAGACAACGATCATCTCCTGCTTCTCGAACTGGTGGATACGATATACACCACGCTCCTCGATACCGTGAGCGCCTTTTTCCTTACGGAAACATGGAGAATAGCTTGTCAATGTGTATGGAAGCTTCTCCTCGTCGTTGATTGTATCGATGAACTTACCGATCATGGAATGCTCGGAAGTTCCGATCAGGTAGAGATCCTCGCCCTCGATCTTGTACATCATGGCATCCATCTCGTCAAAACTCATAACGCCTGTTACTACGTTGGAACGGATCATAAAAGGCGGTACACAGTAAGTAAATCCGCGATCGATCATGAAGTCTCTTGCGTAAGAGATAACTGCGGAGTGAATTCTTGCGATGTCGCCCATCAGATAGTAGAATCCGTTTCCGGCTACCTTTCCTGCTGCGTCAAGATCGATACCGTCAAAGCGATCCATAATGTCTGTGTGATACGGAATCTCGAAATCCGGAACAACCGGCTCGCCAAACTTCTCGATCTCTACGTTGCAGCTATCGTCTTTTCCGATCGGAACGGAAGGATCGATGATGTTCGGAATTGTCATCATAATCTTTGTAACTTTCTCGGAGAGTTCCTTCTCCTGTGCCTCAAGCTCAGTCAAACGCGCAGCGTTTGCAGCGACCTCTGCCTTGACAGCCTCAGCCTCTTCCTTCTTTCCCTGTGCCATCAGGGCACCGATCTGCTTGGAGATTTTGTTCTTGTTTGCACGAAGCTCATCAGCCTCTGCCTGTGCGGCACGCGCCTTTGCGTCCAGCTCGATCACTTCATCAACGAGCGGAAGCTTGTGATCCTGGAACTTCTTCTTGATGTTCTCCTTAACTACCTCAGGGTTCTCTCGTAAAAATTTTAAATCAATCATGACATCCTCCTATTAGATATGATTTTTATAATACTTAGTTAAAAGCAAGTTTCACGGCTTTCTGCAACGGTTATAGCATGCATCCATCTTTCATTCTGAAATAAAAGAAAAGACCCTCCGCCCCAGATATCCATCTGGGACGAAAGGTCATCATATACTTTCCGCGGTACCACCCAAGTTGCTCCTTGCGAAGCCTCTCACGTACGTTAAAGGGTACGAACCTTGCAGCTTTCACTGCCAGCTCGGGAAGTGGAAAGACTTGTCTTTCTTACCGGTTCACACCAGCCACCGGCTCTCTGAAAAGATTCGAAATCGTAGCTTCCGTCTTCGCTCTCTTGCTTATCTTCTGCTATTATAGCCTCTTGTATACCAAAAAGCAAGCGGATTTTAGTGCATTGGCTGAAGTGGGTACTTGTCGGTTAATTTCTTGATGATTGCACGTGCCTCATCCACTGCTGACTCACCGTTCTTGATAAGCATAGCGATTGCCTCTGCAACCTGATCAAAATCGTCTTCCTTTAATCCTCTTGATGTAGCAGCCGGTGTTCCGAGACGGATACCGCTTGTTACGAACGGCTTCTGCGGATCATTCGGGATCGTGTTCTTGTTCGCTGTAATATGTGCAGAATCAAGAAGCTTCTCAACGACTTTTCCGGTAAGCTCGTATGGTGTCAGATCAACGAGCATCAGATGGTTGTCCGTTCCGTCGGATACGATCTTGATGCCGCGTGACTGTAATCCCTTGCACAGAGCCTGCGCATTCTTCACGATCTGTGTCTGATATTCCTTGAACTCAGGCTTTAATGCTTCCTCGAAACATACGGCTTTGGCTGCGATCACATGCATGAGCGGACCACCCTGTGTTCCCGGGAAGATTGCCTTGTTAAAGTTGTACTTCTTGTTCACTTCCTCGCTGCAGAGGATCATTCCTCCACGCGGTCCGCGAAGTGTCTTGTGTGTTGTTGTGGTTACAACATCCGCATATGGGATTGGGCTTGGATGAAGTCCTGCTGCAACAAGTCCTGCGATATGTGCCATATCGACCATAAGTACTGCATCAACTTCATCTGCGATCTCACGGAACTTCTTGAAGTCGATCGTGCGGGCATAAGCAGATGCTCCGGCAATGATCATCTTCGGCTTGCACTCCAAAGCGATCTCTCTTACCTTATCGTAATCGATGAATCCCTCGTCATTGACTCCGTAAGGAACTACGTTAAAATAGGTTCCGGAGAAATTGACCGGTGATCCGTGTGTCAAGTGTCCGCCGTGGTCAAGGTTCATGCCCATGATGGTATCACCCGGTTTCAAAATGGCAAACTGAACTGCCATATTTGCCTGTGCACCGGAATGCGGCTGTACGTTGACATACTCACATCCGAAAAGCTTCTTTGCACGCTCGCGTGCCAGTTCTTCTACGACATCTACGCACTCGCACCCGCCATAATAACGCTTTCCCGGATAACCTTCTGCATACTTGTTCGTCAGAATGCTTCCCATAGCGGACATAACCGCCGGGCTTACCCAGTTCTCTGATGCGATCAGCTCGATGTGGCTGTTCTGTCTGTCAAATTCTGCCTGAATGGCTGCTGCGATCTCAGGATCTACTGCCTGAATATCATCCATTGTGTACATAATTCTACTCCTTTGCGTTATATTGGATTTGCGCGGTGCGCTTTACCACGATTGTATCAGATTGTATGCTTTGTTGCAATAACGTAATGCAGTAATTCAAAAAAACATGCAGCCAACCGAAGTCAGCTGCATGCTATCCATACTAATCTTCATTTCTATGCCAGATACATCCACACGCCGATGATCACCTGCACCACAAGGATCGCCGGCATGCCGACAACGAAATACCAGTGCTTCGTCTTGTGGCGGAACAGATACATGCCCGCCCAGGTGCCGATGCTTCCGCCTAGGATACTCACCAGAAAAAGTGTTTTCTCCGGAATGCGCCACGCGTTGTGTTTCGCCTTCCACTTGTCTGCGCCCATCACGACAAGTCCCAGTACATTTATGACACCGAAGTAGATCAACGCCTTTGTCCAACTGTCGAAAATCATCTTATTTCACCTTCTCGTTTTCCATGCGCCAGTCGATGCATCTCTGCAGATACTCGACATACGCCTCGTTCTTGCACATGCCTTTGCCCTTGACATCAGAAATCTTGGCAACATCCATGCCGTTGCAGAATGTGGTCTTCATAACGATGTTGAGCGGTGGCACATCGGTATCATTGGAAATATAAGTTCCGATACCGAACGCAACCCTGGCCTTGCCCTTGAAATATTTCTCGATCATGGTTGCGCGCTCAAAGTCGAGCGAATCACTGAACAATAGTGTTTTCGTCATCGGATCGATGCCGAACGCCTTATAATGGGCAATCATCTTCTCTCCCCACTCGATCGGATCGCCGCTGTCATGTCGGACTCCGCTGAAGAGCGTTGCATAGGTCAGCTTGAAGTCTCTTAAGAAGCAGTCGGTCGTAATTGCATCGGTCAACGCGATACCGTTTAACACGCCGTACTCCTTCACCCACGCATCCAGCGCGTACCAGTTAGAGTATGCCGGATTGTGTTTGTGGTTGCCCTGTCCGACGCACATGATCCACTCGTGCGCCATCGTTCCGACCGGTGCAAGATGAAGCTGCTTCGCAAGCAGAACATTGCTGGTTCCCACAAATGTAGAGTTTCCGTTATAGTTTGCACCGGCAAGCGCCTTGACCGCAAGTGTCTGCGCTTCCAGCGACAATCTTCTTCTGAGTCCGAACTCGCTGAATGCGGAAAGTTCATACTCATCGGTCTCAAGTCGTCTTACCTTCTCCTCCAGCTTCGTCTTAAATGATGCAAAAAGTGTATCGTAATCATATGCCATACGGAAATACACTTCGTTTACGATCGCAAGGGTCGGAATCTCATACATGGAAGTATTGAGCCATGTGCCGAATGTCTCGATGGAAAGTCCGCACTCCGCATCCTCCGTGATCGAGAAATCCTCGTAACGCGGCTTCCACAAACGCAGGAAATCCACATAGCTTCCCTTCATCCATGTAATATTGTGAAGATAATCCAGTTCCTCCTCGGTAAATTGAAGCGAGCAGTATGCCTTGATCTGCTCCTTGATCTCCTCGACCATCTCATGGGTAAAATGCACATCCGTGTTTCTGCACTTGAATGTCCATGTTGTCTTGTAATCCGAGAACTGATGATAGATTGCCTGACCCATTGAGAACTTATATGCGTCCGTATCCAACAGACTGGTAATGATCTGATGTAATTTCATATCGTTTCCTCGCTTTCTCATTTTCCTCAACTAAATGATTTCAACCTGACAGGTTTTCATCGCTTCGATCGCGGTCTTATGCGACTCCGGTGTCACACAGGCACAAGCGTGTTCGATTACGGAAATCTTTATTTCCGGAATGTACGCTTTTGCGATCAGTACATTGCTGATCACGCAGATTCCGGTACAGACACCGCAGAAATGCACCTCCACACCATCCTCTACGTACTCCCTGCATATATTTTTGAGCAGCATTCCAAGGTCAAGACTTCCGAATGTCGGCTTACACACGACATGAACCTTGTTTCGTCCCATGCATGCTTTCTCCACTTCCGGAGCAAGACTCCAGCCGTCACTGCCCACTACGCAATGTACCACCGGAAGATATTTTCCCTCCTGTGTAGTCAGATAATTCTCGTCATGGGAATCTTTTGTCAAAACGATCGCATCATAATTGCCGTTCTCAATGACATCCACCACCTGATCTACCGCTTCCACACACTGCTTATTTCCAAGTACCCCTGTTGTAAAATCCTTCTGCATGTCTACGACAACCAAAATCTTTTTCATACTTTTTGTTCTCCTATATTTTAAATCATAGGAAGGAATTTCCCTGATTAAAAAATAAGGACTGCGGGAACCCACAGTCCTTATGATAAAATCTGCTATTTCTTCTTGATGAGGCGATCCTTACCAAGGTGCAGCTTCATAACATACCACAGTGAGGTAGCAATGAAGATGGATGAGTAAGTACCACTGATCAGACCAACCATAAGAGGTAATGAGAACTCACGAATGGATGATACACCGAAGATGAACAGTAACAGTACCATTACGATCGTAGTAACGGATGTATTGATGGTTCTCGACAGTGTCTGTGTCAGTGAACGATTGGCAACCTCTGCAAGTGTCTCAGGGTTTGTCTTCTTCATACCATGCATATTCTCACGGATACGGTCAAATACAACGATGGTATCGTTGATGGAGTATCCGACGATTGTAAGCATACATGCAATAAATGTATTACCGACAGAGATACGGATCAAAGCGTATGCGGTCAGCATAACAAGTACGTCATGCAGTAATGCGATGATCGCACTTCCTGCGAAACGCAGGTCCTTGAAACGGAACCAGATATACAGAAGCATGAAGATACATGCTACGATAACAGCCATAACCGCATTCTTACGCATCTCTCCGCTGACAGTTGCTCCGATACTCTGCGTCTCGATTGTAGAATCATCAACACCGAACTTATCAACAAGCATGTTTCCAACTTCTTCACGCTGATCCTGTGTCAGTGTCTTTGTCTTAATAGTTACAACATTGCTTCCCTTAACGGTACTTGCCTGAATTGCATTGTCATTGATAACATCTGCAACTTCCGGAACAACGGTCTTCTCAACTTCTTCTACGGTGTAATCCTTACCGAAGTCAGCGGAAATGGATGTACCGCCCATAAACTCAAGGCTGAAGTTTAATGCATGCTGTCCGGATGCACCATATCCGATCATTCCAACGAAACCTGCTGCAATGATCACAAGTGAAATAATGAAAAATACAACACGCTTTTTCATGAAATCAATGGTCTTACGAACCTTCGCACGTCCATAGAATTTCTCGTCACGGCATCCGACTGCATAGAATGCAAGGTTTAACAGTCTTGAAATAACAAGTGCTGTAAACATGGATACGAGCAGGGAAATCATCAATGTATAAGAGAATCCCTTAACAGTACCGGAACCGAGCCACATCAATACAAGGGCTGCGATAAAGGTTGTAACGTTACCGTCGATGATAGCGGATAACGCTTTCTTGTAACCTTCCTTGATTGCGGTAAGAACCGACTTACCATCGGCGATCTCTTCACGGATACGGGAGATGATGATAACGTTCGCATCCACCGCCATACCGATACCGAGGATAACACCGGCGATACCCGGAAGGGTAAGTGTAATCTCAAACAGATAAATACATGCAACAACAACGGTTGTATAGATACCAAGACCAATCGATGCAACCACACCGGACAAACCATAGCAGAGGATCATGTAGATCATAACAAGGATCAGACCGATGATAGCAGCCTTCACACTGGATGATAATGCCTGTCCACCGAGCTGAGCGCCGACTACCTGGGACTCTAACTCTTCAAGTTTTAAGTTAATGGCACCGACACGGATAAATGTAGCAAGGTTCTCAGCTTCCTCATAGTCTGACATACCATTGATGACACACTTGCCATCAGTGATTGCTGCGGATACTCTCGGAACACTGATAAAGTGATCGTTGTAGTAGATACCGATGGTCTCGCCGGCTGCATATGCAGCGGTTGTAGCCTCACCGAAGATCTGAGCGGCATCATCTGTCAGAGTCAACTGAACAACAGGCTCGCTCGTATTGAGCTGAGAGCTGTTCTGATATCCTGCGGATGCAGCCTTCACTCCGTTACCATCAAAAAGAACGGATCCGTCCGCCTGCAGCTCTTCAAGTGTCTTGTTTAACTTGTAGCCACCTTCTGAATTCTGATCGTATGTATAGTTCTCATTTCCGTCCGAATCTTTCTGTGAGATAAAGTATAATGCTCCCGGAGTTCCTAAATCCTGCAGTACCTTATCTGCATCGTACACACCAGGAATCTCTACCGTGATACGATCATCACCGACCGGGTATACCGAATACTCGGTGCTGTAACTTTCGGCACGTTCCTCAAGTTTTGCGATTGTGTCATTGAGATCCGTCTTCGACGGGTTCTTGTCGACAATCTTGTAGGTGATCGATACACCACCGGATAAGTCAAGACCGAGCTTGATGCCTTCAGACTCTGTCTTGTTGTCAGTCTTTGCCTGACTCTTGCTTGTCATTGACATTATCGTGGTCGTGTAGTATCCAAGTCCGATCAAGCAGGCTAAGATCACCGCGATAATAACGACGCCCTTACTTTTTTTCATCTTAGTTTCCTTCCTATTCTTTAATTTTCCGCTTCCGCAGCTTTTATCATGATCGCACACTCAATACGCTTCTTCTGAAGCTCGCATCCCAGATCATAAGCATCCGTGATACTTCCATGGAAATTGTATGAGTTTGCGGCACATCCACCACTACAGTAGAATCTTGCGAAACACTTGCTGCACTTTTCCTTAGCATAAACGTTGCAGCACTTGAACTCGTCCCGGATATCGGTGCGCTTGACACCGTCCCAGACATTGCCCATCAGGAAATCCTCGTTGCCGACGAACTGGTGGCATGGATACAAATCCCCCCACGGCGTTACCGCAAGGTACTCGGTGCCCGAACCGCAGCCGGACAGACGCTTGTACACACAAGGACCGCCTTCCAGATCAATCATGAAATGGAAAAAGTTGAATCCGTTGCCTTCCTTCTTACGGCGGACCATCTCCGCTGCAAGCTTATCGTATTCCGCAAAAAGCACCGGCAGATCTTCCTCGGTCAACGCATACTCATCGCTCGGCTGTGCAACAACCGGCTCAACGGAAATCTGCTTGAATCCAAGATCCGCAAGATGCAGTACGTCATTGGAAAAATCGGTATTATAATGCGTAAATGTTCCACGCACATAATAGCGCTCCTGATTACGGCTCTCTGCCAGCTTCTGGAACTTCGGAACGATCAGATCGTAGCTTCCCGCTCCCTTGCGGAACGGTCTCATGCGATCATGAACCTCCTTGCGTCCGTCGATACTCAGGACGACGTTATCCATCTCCTTATTGGCGAACTCCATAACCTCATCGTTTAAAAGTACACCGTTGGTTGTCAGTGTAAAACGAAAATGCTTATCGTGAAGCTTCTCCTGCTCACGTCCGTAAGCGACAAGCTGCTTGACCACATCAAAATTCATCAGCGGCTCTCCGCCAAAGAAATCAACCTCCAGATTCTTACGGCTTCCCGAGTTTGCGATCAGGAAATCCAAAGCCTGCTTTCCTGTCTCATAGGACATCAGCGCCCTGCGTCCATGATATTCGCCTTCTTCTGCAAAGCAATACTTACAGGCAAGGTTACAATCATGTGCGATGTGCAGACACAGCGCCTTCACGACTGTCGGTCTCTTCTTAAAATCAAGGATATGACTCTTGTACACATCCTCTGTGAACAGTTCTTCGTTCTGCTTAAGTTCAAGAACCTCATCGATTGCTTCTTTAATCTCTGCCTCCGGATACTGATCCTTCAGCTTTAAAACGATCTCCTCCGGTGTATGCTCCTCAAACATCGCAATGACATCATAAGTCACATCATCCACTACGTGGATCGCTCCTGAGTTTACATCCAAGACAATATCATAGCCGTTGTTCTTAAATTGATGAACCACTATAATATTTCTCCTCTCTATTCTTTAAATCTGTTACACAAAACAAAGACCGCGCGCAAGGCACGCGGTCAAGCATATCTTATTTTGTAACTATTCTAGTCACCCCGAAAACAAGGAAATCTACTGTTCACATGCAAAGCATGGCACATTAGATTTTCTTATTTTCAATGGTTCTGAATAGTCACCTTATTTATAAGACTCACAGGTCTGATTTCCTACTGTGCAGGAAGTCTTACATGCTGACTGGCAGGATGTCTGGCACTCACCGCATCCACCCTTCTTAATTGTGTTCTGTAACTTTCTTGTATTTAATGTCTTTACATGCTTCATTAGAATCTCTCCTTTGTCTCCTATTTTGGGCATGACCCGTCTATCCATGCTATTATAACACAGCCTATGCAATATGCAAAGCTTTTTTGCGCAAAAAAGCGTGTTTTTCAGCCTTTCTTTGTTCGTTTCAAGCGCAGCGCACCCGCAAATCCGCTCAACACACACAGCGCGCAATTGATCATCTGTGTCTGCGTGATTTCGATCGCAGTTCCCTCCGCGGCATGCAGTCCCAGCAGTAGGACATACAGCATCACGCCGATTCCCGCCCCATAGATCGGAGCTCGCCCCGGCACACATCGCCGCAGCACTCTTCCGCCGATCCAGCATGGCAAAATATAAAGCAGGACAAGTCCCGCGCGGATGACTTCCGCGGACAACCTGAGTTCGTACGACACATACGCCCAAAGCAGAAAATATCCTGCCGCAAGCGCGATCACAAACACCGCCGCCGCGAGAAACCGTCCGGTATAATTTGTTTTTCTTTTTACATTCTGTTCATGTTCTGCCTGTTCCATGTTCTATTTATATGAAAGGATGCAGGCATTTATGACAGCATGCTTTTTACAGTTCGCAGTTGTTTACGGTTCTCGGGAACGGAATGACGTCACGGATGTTGCCCATACCGGTCAGATACATCACGCAGCGCTCGAATCCGAGACCGAATCCCGCATGTCTTGCAGAACCGTACTTGCGCAGATCAAGGTAGAACTTGTAGTCCTCTTCCTTGAGTCCCAACTCGTTGATTCTTGCAAGGAGCTTATCGTAGTCGTCCTCTCTCTGGCTTCCACCGATGATCTCGCCGATGCCCGGAACGAGACAGTCAACGGCTGCAACCGTCTTTCCATCCTCGTTCAATTTCATGTAGAACGCCTTGATCTCCTTCGGATAATCGGTTACGAATACCGGACGCTTGTAGATCTGCTCGGTCAGGTAGCGCTCATGCTCGGTCTGCAGATCACAGCCCCATGAAACCTTGTAATCAAACTTGTCATTGTGCTTGGAAAGGATCTCGATTGCCTCTGTGTATGTCACACGTGCGAAATCGTTGCTCACAACGTTCTCGAGGCGGTCAAGCAGTCCCTTATCTACGAAATTATTGAAAAATGCCATCTCTTCCGGCGCATTTTCCAGTACATAATTGATCACGTACTTGAGCATGCTCTCTGCAAGCATCATATCATCCTCAAGATCGGCAAATGCGATCTCCGGCTCGATCATCCAGAACTCAGCCGCATGGCGGGTCGTGTTGGAATTCTCGGCTCTGAACGTCGGTCCGAATGTGTAGATGTTCTTGAATGCCATCGCATAAGTCTCACCGTTGAGCTGTCCGGATACGGTCAGGTTGGTCGGCTTATTGAAGAAATCCTTGGAGTAATCAACGCTTCCGTCTTCTTTCTTCGGAATGTTGTTTAAATCCATGGTTGTCACCTGGAACATCTCGCCTGCACCCTCACAGTCACTTCCGGTGATCAGAGGGGTGTGTACGTAGACAAAGCCTCTCTCCTGGAAGAACTTGTGGATCGCATATGCGCAGAGTGAGCGCACACGGAATACAGCCTCAAACGTGTTTGTTCTCGGGCGAAGGTGTGAGATCGTGCGCAGATACTCGAAAGTATGACGCTTTTTCTGGAGAGGATAATCCGGTGTGGACGCGCCCTCGATCGTCACTTCCGCTGCCTGAATCTCAAACGGCTGCTTTGCCTGAGGTGTCGGAACAAGCTGTCCCTTCACGATGATCGCTGCGCCGACGTTGATCTTGCACACTTCATCGTAGTTGTCAAGTCCGTCTGCGTATACGACCTGGATCGGCTCGAAAAACGTACCGTCGTTGACAACGATAAAACCAAAATTCTTGGAATTACGGTTGCTTCTGACCCATCCTCCGATGGTTACTTCCTGATTCTCATATTGCGCCTGATTGCGAAATATGTCTCTGATATTTACTAAATCCATTTTGTTGCCTCCGTTTCTGTGTCGATTTCCTGAATCGCCACATAAATCTAATCCCTTTATATTTGTCTTTTTATCTCCAAACACGATTTGCAAATCGTGCATGCTTCGATTTCAAATAGATATCTAGTTTTCTGTTGAATCCGCTTTCTGAACCGTAACATTGGCATTCTCAATAACAAATGAAAGTGCATCATTCGTAAGGTACAGCTGCTTCAAATTCTTCTCGCCATCTTCCTTGTTGCCGTTTCCGTAATAATCATAAATCGCAGCCTCTGTTGACAGTTCACTGTTGCCCGAACTGATAATATAGTCGATAAACTGCTCATACTTGTCCTGATCGATTTCAAGACCTTCAAGCTCTGCAATTCGATCAAAGATAAACTCAAGCTTAATCTGCTTCTCAAGGTTCGTCTTCCATGTTTTCTGCATATCGGCAAGTGTTGTGTTATTGGTCTGCAGATACTCTTCAAGAGTCTGCGTATCGCCAACATTATCTCTTGTGTACTGAGCCTGATACTCCGCAAGCCTTGCCTCAAGATACTCATCCGGAATCGTCACTTCACTGTTGTCCAGCATATAGGTCTGTACTTTGTTGACCGTATCCTGCGACTTGCTTGAGGAAGCCTGGCTTTCCATCATTGCACGCACATTCTTGATCAGGTCTTCCTTTGTTTCTATCTGTGCATCCGAGAAATTTTCCTTGACCTGATCATCGGTAAGATCATCGAGGGTCAGTGCCTGATAGATTCCCTTAACATTAAATTTGAAAGTTGTCATCTCTCCCGCAAGATCCGGGTTATTCGGATATTCATCCGGGAACTTCACGTCGGAGCTTGTCTCCTCACCAACCTTGGCACCGATCAGTCCGTCACTGAATCCGTCAATGTATCCTGTCTGCTGGGTTGCCTCACAGTTGTTGCTGACATCGATCATAACATCCGTTGCAGCACCGCCCTCAAAAGCCTCATCATTGTGGTATCCGGTGAAATCAACCAGAACCAGATCGCCTTCTTGTACAGTATCACGGTCCGTGATCTCTTTGCCTTTTACCCCGCGGTAATTAAGGAGCGCGAGTGTTCTCGCATTTACCTGCTCGTCGGTTACATCGTAATCCCCCGTGATCGTAACATCAATTCCTTTGTAGTCCGCCAGCTTTGTTACCAGCTTCGACAGATCGATATCCATCTGCGCACTGCTGACTCCGTTGTAGGTCTCCTGCGCAGTACTTTCTGTTGCGCTCTCGGTTCCCTTCTGTGATCCATTTCCGCATCCGGTCATTGCGAATATGGTTGTCATGCACAATAAGAGTGCAATCATTCTTTTCTTCATAAGATATTCCTTTCTACGCCTTCTTTTGAAGTCGAACTAACTAATTTAACATACCATAAATTAAGGTAAGTGTCAAAAAGTACATATACACGTTGCTTTTTGGGACAATGTTTGTTAAAATATATCTCAGTAAAAATAGGAGGAATCCAACGTGAAACCATTAACAATTGCATTATTGGTCATCTTACTGGTACTCATTGCAGCGATGATCATTCTGTATTTTCTTGGTAAGAAAGCACAGAAGAGAAAAGACGAACAGGACGAACAGATTAAGGCAGCAGCACAGACCGTGTCCATGCTGATCATTGACAAAAAGCGATTGCGGCTCAAAGATGCGGGACTTCCGGCGAACGTCATTGAACAGACACCGAAGTACTTACGCCGCTCAAAACTTCCGATCGTTAAGGCGAAGGTCGGACCGAGAGTTATGACTTTGATCGCGGACGAGCAGATCTTCGATGAGATCCCGCTCAAGAAGGAAGTCAAGGCAACCGTAAGCGGTCTCTACATTACCGCAGTTCGAGGACTTCGCGGACCTCTCCCGACACCGGAGAAGAAGAAAAAAGGCTTCCGTGCCAGACTCTTAAAATCCTATAAAAAGTCACAAAAAATAACCGAACAATATCAGGAAGAAAAAGCTATCGATGCCGAACGTCGCAAAGCTCGTAAGAAAAACAAAAAATAGGATTAGACCGGAGTATAAATAATTATTCTTTATGCTCCGGTCTTCTTATTTATCATTTACAATTGTATTTTACTATTGATTTATATTCCAATACATAATCACGAATTTCTTTTGTTTTTCTCTCATATGTATAGTATAATTCTCTAGTGTAAAGCCATTCCTTCCATCCTTGATGCAAAAGATCTCCCGATTTATAATAAAAATTGCGTATAGGATATTTTTTTGTTTCTAATGCATTCTTATAAATTATTTCTGTAATAGAATCCACATCCTCTTGAGAGATATAAATATCAGCTTTTCGAATAAAATTTGTCAAATTATTATATCTAATGACTGTATTACCTGATTCATTTTCTATATCAACCTCATCATTAGCTATTACTACTATGTTCTTTACTTTAATATATTCATTTGTATCCATATTTCTCTTAAAATTCTTATTAAGGAATTCTTCTAAATACAAAGCATGACGTTCATTTTGCTCTACCGGACTAGATATAGGCTCTCTTTTATTTCCCATTACCTTATTCCATCGCCCGTCCTTATCTATATGCAATCCATACTTTCCTGAACTGCCATAATTTTTAATTTCTACCACATATACCCCATATTGTGAAACAACTATTAAGTCATTTTCTATAGAGTTTCCTCTTACTTCTAATCGAATATTTGCCAAAGTTTTAAACTGAAATTCATATTGTCCAATCTCCGCTTCAACCTTCCTTTCACCTTCATACCCTGTCTTGATTATATTATATTCTTTTTGAAATTCCCCATACCATTCATTAGCAGCATTTCTATAAGGTTCAAAACGCAAGAGAGGAACATATATTTCATCTTGAATCCGCTTTTTTAACATAACACTCAAGTGTGTGTCTTTTCGAAAATTGATATCATATGTTCTCGGATCAAATGGCACTCTTAAATCACAGGCGTCTAAATTAGCCTTATCAAACCACCCACTTAAACGAATCCCCTTTTCTAATGTATTCAAATAAAAATATCGCATTTCATTATCTACATATACAATTTCTTCGTTCGACCGAATCAAACTAAGCAATTCTTTTTTCTTTTCAGCGGATAAATCTTTTTCTTTCAGAATAATATTCTCAAAAACAGAATCATACTCCTTCGCTATATTAATATATTCTCGCGCATTGTCCATAATATCTTTCAAATTTGTGACAGGTATTGAATTTATATCTGGTAACTTTTTTTCCAGGTACAAAATTCTATTATTTTCTTTATTTCGCCTTTTTGTTAATTGAATTGGCCTACTTATTACAAGAGTCAACACATATCCAATAAAAATCCCCCACATTACCAGTTTTTCTTGCTGTTGATTATCAATTGTCTTTTCTATATTCCGCCAATTGCTTGTTAAATAAAATAACATTATTTTATATACAAAGTTTACCAACACTATTTCCCATGTTACTAGCACTTCAATATCAATTAAATTAATCACATTTGCTGTAATTATAGGAATTACAGCAAAAAGACTTTCAAACAATCCAAAATTCGTATAGAACATTTTAATTGTATATCCAGCATTAACAACTACTAATATTGCACAAAACGCCTTATCAAATCTCGTTCCTTCAAATCTCTTTTCTTTTTCTATAACTCTATTCATTCCATCTATCCTTTGTTCTATTTAATATCCAAACTCTTCTTCGCTTATTCGAACACTCTTCTTCTTTGCAAAACTGTATTTATAATACTTCCATTCCTGCACCGGTTTTCCATATGCATAATATAAATACTTTTTATTTATCTCCCCAAACTCATTCGCTTTAATAACTCCATATGTAACAAGTTTTTTCTTTGTAATATTATACGACTTTATCCTATACTTAAATTCTGCTGCAGGTTCTAAAAAATAGATCATGTTATCAACCACTTCATAGCGATAACAATTACCGCTGATACTTTTTACCTTTTTCCCATCAGATTTTCTGTACAAAGAAATCCCATTATTATCCGTCTTTGAATTTGTATTGACTATAACGTACTTACCAACAAACTCTCCAAAGTATCCATTATTACAGATTGTCTTTAGTTGCTTACTTTTCAAATCATAAGTTATTACTTCCGGCTTATTGTCTTTTGTATACCCATAACCATATATTTTTCCACCTGAAATCTCATTAAGTGCCTGTAGTTCTCCTACATTTCCTATGCATACACCTTGTTTTGATTCCAAATCATACGAATACAGATTCCTTGCTTTCGTTTTCCTATCTATAACTATATAGTACACAAAATTCTTAAAAACAAGTCCACTTTGCCCAATATAAGTTCCCTTTTCCGCCGTTACCAAAACTTCTTCTTTCGTCATTTCTAAATCTGAGTATCGCGATATTTTCTTTTGTTCCGAATCAATCCAATACAAAAAACCGCCAATCCAATAAGTTCCTGATTCCCCATCGTCACACGGTATTAAATGATAGTTTATTGTTTCTTTTTCATTTGCCTGCACTATTTTTTGATCACCTAAAATACTTACTATCACCACCATTACCAACAAAAAAATCCACTTTGCTATCTTTTGTCTTTTCATAATATCAATCTCCTCTTTTTATATTTATATGTTATACTTAAAATAGTTTCACTTCCGAAATTACAGTATCTTCATATTTACTGCCATCATATACTGAAATAATTGTTATTTTTACATATGAAGTAACTCTTGTCTCAAAACGGAACATCTGTCCTTTATCAAATTCATCCTGCAATTTTAATTGTTCTATTGTTCCATCCGAAAATTCCAATTCAACTTCTGCTGGTCTGGCATTTTTATAATATAAGTCTTCATTTTTCTGATAACCATTCCAAATTTTTATTCCACTTACAGAATAATCATTATCAAAATTGATAAGCACATATTCTCCCTCGCCATTGCCATCAACACCTTCAACCCAGGCTGTCGTCGTATCTTCATCCACCAAACGATTCGGAATATGATTAACGCTTTTTTCTTTCAAATATGAACTGGCAGATATATTTTGAATATCTTTCATGGAAATTGTTTTCGCCTCAGGATTCTCCGATACACTTTCAATTTCTGATGTCTTGACTTTCTCTTCCTTAACATCATCTTTTATTGAACTATTCCGAATCTGCGCCTCCGTTCCACTCTCTTGACTTAATTGTGAGTTACTCTCGTACACAACGGGCCATTCATCATTTGGGTTATACGCCGCTTTTATTACTTTCCAGTGTGCCCAAATTGCAATTCCTATCCCTATTACTAATCCCACAATTATTGGGACTACTATATAAT
>CAKRKX010000037.1 GCA_934358675.1 uncultured Agathobacter sp.
GCGTGTCTGTTCGGAGTCGGCTTTTTCGACCGTCTCAAGCCCCGACATCATGACGGTCAGCGGGGAGCGAAGTTCGTGTGAAGCGGCAGCAACAAATTGCTGCTGTTTTTTTTGTGCAATCGAAAGAGGACGGACCATGCGCCCGGTAAAAAGCCATGAAAAAAGTATGAGCAGAGCCAGTGTCACCACATCGGCACACAACACACCGATCGCAAGCCGCTTGATCTGTGTGCTCTGGTGCAGCGTGTCATAGAGGATCACAAAGCTGAGCTGTCCGCTGTCTTTCATCAGATAACCGACCGAAGTGTAGTAGGTTCCCTGTTCCTTATCTTTATAGGTAAATTCCCGGTGATAAATATTCTGTCCGTCGTGCATGGTAAAGCAGTCATTTCCGGCTTTTGCGATCACACGGTCGCGAAGCGCATTCCAGTTGCCATCCTGCAGGCGGTTGTAGTAAAGTTCTTCGCCTTTGTCATAGAGATAGATCGTGAAATGGTGCTGTTGCTGCATCTGTCCGAGCCATTGGTACGAGATGTAATCCTGACTCTGCAGACTGGCAGTCACGGAGACGAGTTCCTTCTGAAAAGCGGAATATCCGGTCTGCTCGATCGCTTTGCCTGCGAGGAACAGACAGGTGATGCTGAGTGCGATAAGAATTGCTCCGGTGATAATGGAACAGAAAAAGGTTAATTGTCGATGTAATTTTTTAAACATGTGAAAAGTGATAACTCCTTTTATCTGGTGAGGCGGTAGCCGATGCCGCGCACGGTTTCGATGGTTGTGTGGCTTCCGATCTGTTGCAGACGTTTGCGCACAAAATGAACATAGGTATCGAGGTTGCTTTCCTCCACCGGGGCATCACTTCCCCACACGCGGGAGAGCAGTACGAGCCGCTTTAACACTGTCTCGGGATTTTGCAGGAAGATCTCAAGCAGTCGTCCCTCACGCCCGGATAACTGGAGACTTCCGGTCGGTCCACACAGTTCGCGCAGACGGCTGTCGTAGGAGATATCGGCATAAGAGAAACGGTCATTGTCATCGTAGACATGATTGCGTCTGCCGATGGAGCGGATACGAGCAGAGAGTTCTTCGTAAGCAAACGGCTTTACCAAATAGTCGTCCGCGCCGCAGTCGAGTCCTTCGACACGGTCGTAGAGTTCGCCGAGCGCGGTGATCATAATGACCGGTGTGGAGACTCCGGCTTTGCGCGCTTTCTGTAAGACGAGAAGTCCGTTCATGGTCGGAAGCATGCGGTCAAGCAGCACCAGATCATAGGCATCCTGCAGGAACAGATCGAGTCCGTCGCGCCCATCCATACAGATTTCCACTTCATGATGCTCGTTCTCTAACTGAAAGCGCAGCATTTCACACAAATTTTTATCATCCTCTATCAATAAAATCTTCATTTGATTTCCCTTTCTTATGTTAATCAGTATAGCAGATTTGTCTTTAAGAAATCTTAAAATTGATTGAAAAATTAAAGGCACCTTTAAAGAAAGATTAAAGACACTTCTGTTACACTTGAGGCAGAGTAAAAATTGTTTAAGGAGATGGAGATTGTGAAATTTAAAATAAGAAAAAAGCTATCATTGTTTATGACCGCCTGTGTACTTGTAACCGGGATTATGAGCGGATGTGGAAGCAAGCAGATTAATGAAACACAAAACGGCACAGAGAGTGGCAATGCGAAAGGAAGGTTTGTGGAGAACGAGGTCTCGCTGCCGGATAATATATCGATGATCAGTTCTACGGGAAAAAGCAGGGACGGCGAACTTACGCTGTTTGGATATCCGCAGGAAGGAACATCGATGATCCTCGGTCATTCGAAGGATCAGGGCGAGACATGGAACAGCGTTGAGGTAAAAGATGCGGACTGTTATGTGTCTGCGGTAAACGGAGAGGATGGCAGCGTAGCCGTATTTGGGAATCCGAACGAAAGGAAAGTTATCTTATCGATGGTGACGGCGGAGGGTAAAGTATCCCAGGTGCAGCTTCAGATACCGGATTACGAAGGAGACAGTCAGGATGATGACATCGGCAATTTCGTCACTTCTGCAGTCTATGCAAATGGAATACTGCTTGCTACGGATTTAAATGATGTGCTCTATGAGGTTGACCCGGCGAGCGGTAAGATGACCCGCTTCTCACAGCTGATTACCGACCGGGTAGAGGGACTTCTTCCAATCGGAAATCTGTTTGGCATGCTCACAGATTCCGGAATACTTTTTGCAAAAGCTGACAGCGGTAAGATATCGGAGGACTTGAAAAACGATACCGAACTGCAAAAGGATCTCAAAGATGTGAATGCATCCTACAGTGAGGGTAGCAGCTCGATCGCTTTTGCAGCGGATAATAACGAGCAGGAATTTTATTATCTGAATCATGACGGAATGTTCTATCACAAGATCGGCGGAAGTACGACCGAGCAGCTTATGGACGGCTCACTCACGAGTCTGAGTGACAGCAGTGTGGCGATACAGGGATTCTACCGTTTTGATGACAAGAATTACGTTGTGATCGCGTCGGATTCAAACGGTCAGCTGCATTGTTACCGCTATATCTATGATGCAACGATATCGACGGTCCCGGAAAACCAGATTCGCGTTTATGCGCTCGAGGACAGCAATGCGCTCCAGCAGTTGATCACCGCTTACCAGAAGGAATATCCGGATGTGTTTGTCAAGAAGATCATCGGCATGTCGGGTTCGGACGGGGTGACTGCGGATGATGCGATCAAGTCATTAAATACCGAAGTGCTTGCGGGAAAAGGCCCGGATGTGCTTGTACTTGACGGACTTCCGGCGGACAGCTATGTGAAAAAAGGCGCTTTGTGCGATATCAGCAGTTATGTGGAGCTGGCAAACGAAAGTGAAGGGCTTTTTACCAATATTACGGATGCCTACACGAGTGATAACAAGATCTATCAGGTGCCAGCGCGTTTCTACTTTACGGTGGCAGAGGGCGATTCAGCCATGCTTGATCACAGCGGCAGTATGCAGGATTTCAAGGCGTATATCGATACCTTAAAATCCGGGGATGAGAAAGTGTTCGGCTTCTTCGGACCGAAAACGATATTGAATGAGTTTTATAATGCGGACAGTGCTTCCTGGCGGACGGCAAGTGGCATCGATCAGGAAAAGTTAAAGAATTGTCTTGAGACGGCAAAGGCTTTGTATGATGCCGACGGCTATCAGGAGAAGGAACGCATCGAGGATGATTTTGCCAGTGGAATGCAGGAGGGAAGCCTTATCGGAATGTGCTCCGGAACCGTGAACTTCCGTCTGATGAAGATGGGACAGATCGCGTTTGGTTCTGTGGTGGGCGTTAACGATGCGCAGAACCTCTATGGAATGGAGGGCGCATACGGTGGCAGCTTTGCACTGTTTGATACACAGGAGCACAAGGCGTTTGTTCCGTTTTTGAGTCTCGGACTTGCGCAGTCCGCCGCGGACAACACTTACGCACAGCAGTTTATCGAGATGGCGGTCTCCGCGAAGGGACAAAAGCAGATGAATGACGGATTTTCCGTCAATCGGAGTGCTTTTGCCGCGGAGTGCGAAAACACTCATGAATTGTGGATCGAATCATCGACTGCGGACGGAACTAACTCCGAATATCAGTTAAAAAAGATCAGCGATGCACAGCAGCAGGAACTGAGGGCGCTGATAGAAAGTCTTGATGTACCGGTGTGGGATGACCGTGTGGTAAAGGATCTTGTGCTGGATGAGGGCGCAAAATATCTGCAGGGAAATCAGTCGATCGAGGATACGGTAGCGGCGATCCGTCAGAAAGTACAGCTCTATGTTGTGGAGTAGCAGAAAGCATCGAAAGCGTCTGGTGGGCATATCGTTTCTGCTTCCGGGATTATGCGGCGTTGCCGTCTTTTATCTGATCCCGTTTCTTGATGTGATCCGGCGCTCGTTCGTGCAGATGGCAAGCGGAAGTTTCTGCGGACTGCAAAATTATAAAATGGTGGTAGAAAACGATGCCTTCCGGCTTGCCGCAAAAAACACATTACGATTTGTGCTTGTCTGTCTGCCGCTTCTGCTCGTATTGTCACTGGTTCTGGCTTTTCTGGTGAATGAGCTGTGGGCATACCTGACGAAGCGCAACCGATCTGGATTAAGGCGAGATCAAAAGCAAAGTGAAGAATCGGTAAACGCGTTCATTGGTGCGATCAAGGCAGCTTATCAGCTTCCGCTTGCGATTCCGGCGGCATCGGTGGTTCTGTTGTGGAAGCTGATGTTTGACCGGAGCGGATTTGTAAACGGAATGCTGCATCTGTGCGGACTGAGCGCAGTCGACTGGATGAACACCGGCGCATCGTTTGCGGTACTTGTGTTCAGTTATATATGGAAGAATCTCGGCTATACGATGATCCTCTGGCTGGCAGGGCTTGTGTCTGTTCCGCAGAGTGTGTACGAGGCGGCGGAAATGGACGGTGCGAAAAAAAGAGTTCAGTTTTTCAAGATCACGCTGCCGTTGATCCGACCGATGATTTTTACGATTGTGGTACTTTCTTTTTTGAATTCGTTTAAGGTGTTCCGGGAGGCATATCTGGTTGCGGGCAATTATCCGCAGGAGGATATCTATCTCCTGCAACACCTTTTTAACAACTGGTTTCTAAGCCTGTCGGTTGATAAGATGGCGGCGGCGAGTGTTCTTCTCGCCGGTGTGATCGGTGGGTTCGTACTTATTTTACAGCATTTATGGGAGACAGAAGGATGAGACGGTTAAAAATACTTGGAATTGTACTTGTGCTGATCCTGTTCGGGACGATTACGGTGGCGCCGCTTCTGTTCCTTTTCTGCGGAAGTCTGATGGGAGAGGCGGAGATCACGCAGCATCTGGCACCAATTTTAAACGGGACAAAAGGCTATGCATCGTGGCGGCTTTTTCCGCTTTATCCGACTTTAAAAAGTGTGGTGGAACTCGTTTTTGATTCTCCGGAATTCTTTCAGATGTTCTGGAATACCATGAAGATCACCGGAGGAATCCTGCTCGGACAACTGGTGTTTGGAATGCCGTCCGCGTGGGGACTGGCGCGCTACCGGATTCCGGGAAGAGGCGTTTTTTATCTGCTCTATATTATTCTGATGATGCTTCCGTTTCAGGTGACGATGCTCTCCGAGTATCTGGTCTTAAGCCACCTTCATATGATGGATACTTTATGGGCGATCATTGCACCCGGCGCGTTTTCGACATTTACGGTTTTTCTGATGTACCGCTTTTTCTGCGGGATCCCGGAGGAACTTTTGGAGGCGGCACGCATGGACGGCGCGGGAGAATGGAAGATCTTCTTTTTCGTCGGGGTGCCACTCGGCTCCGGGGGAATCCTCTCGGCGCTTGTGATCCAGTTTCTGGAGTGCTTCAGCATGATCGAGCAGCCACTTGTATTTTTGCAGACGAAGCGGCTCTGGCCGCTGTCCATGTATCTTCCGGAGATTAAGGAGGGGCAGATGGGCTTTGCGTTAGCCTGTTCGTTTGTGGCATTGCTGCCGGCGTTGTGCGTGTTTGGAATGGGACAGAAATATCTAGAACAGGGAATTACGGCAGCCGCTGTCAAAGGATAATGGATTTTAGACTTCAATGAAAAGAGGAAAATACGATGGGAAAACTGACAAAAGCGTTTGCGGCGCTGATGGCGGTCATGCTTTTTATGACGGTCATCTCGCGTGTGGCGTCGTCTTTTACGGTCGCGCAGGTGCAGGTGGAGAGTCCGAAGTCCCGAGCGATCGTTCACAAGGTGAGCGGCGACGGAATCGTGACAAGGCAGTCGGATCTTCCGGTCTATGCCGCGGCGGATATTCTGGTCGCGAAGGTGAAAGTGACCGAGGGGCAGGAGGTCAAAAAGGGGCAGACGCTTGCCGTGCTTGATGCGGACAGCATTGATGAGCAGATCCAAACTCTCTCCGATGAGATCGAGGTGCTGCAACTGCAAAACGATGCTTTACAGTCCGCCGGAGCGAAGCGTGACCGCGAACAGGATAAGGCGCTTTCGCGTGCAAAGGAAGATTATGAGGATACCGTGCAGGCGAATAAGGATGCGGTCAGCAAAGCAAAAGAAAATATTAAGACAGCCAGAAAGCAGACAAAGAAGAACGAAAAGAAGACATTAGAAGATCTGCAAAAAAGCGTGGAGGATGCGAAGAAAGCCTATGAGGATGCGGTGGAGACGCAGAAGAGTCAGGTGCAGCAGGCAAAACGTGCGCTTGAGGATGCGTCTAAAACGCCTGCCGCAGATTACAGTGATTCGATCACGCAGATCGAGATCAATCAGAAGCAGCGCAAGATCGATTCGGAGCAGAGAAAGCTCGATAAGCTTGCGCTCAAAAAACTGGAAGATCCGGATACCTATACGAGTGAGTGGCAGGATCAGTATGATTATGTGCAGGAGTTAAAGGACGATCTTGCGGCGGCAAAGTTACAGCAGCAGGCAAAGAAAAATGAGGCTGCAGCACAGGATAGTGAGCGGAAACAGACGCTTTCGCGCGCGCAGGAAGATTATGATGAGACGGTCAGCAAAAATGAGAAACTTGTTCGTGAGGCGAAGAATCTCTGGCAGGAAGCCGAGCAGAAGCTGGAAAATTATCAAAACGGCGAGGATGAGGACAGCACGGATGAATCTCTGGTGGAGGATGCAAAGAAGGCATTGGAGGATGCGAAGAGTCAGCAGACGCAGCAGAAGAAATCGGCTAAGCGAGCCATTGAAGATGCCGGGGAGACGGATGCTGTTGATCATTCGGTGGAAATCAACAATGTCAGTATTGCCGAAAAACAGCGTGCGTTGGCACAACTTCAGAAGGTAAAGGAGCAAAAAGGAAAGATCGTGGCACAGACCAATGCGACGGTCAGCAAGATTTTACTGACGGCAGGCGACCGGACGGCGGAGACGGCGGCGTTTCTTCTGGCAGACTTGTCGGAGGGGGCGCGTTTTACAACGCAGATTTCAAAAGAGGATGCAAAGTATGTGGTCGTGGGCGATGCGGTCACATTGAAAGTCAGTGATAAGAGTTATGAGGATATGACGGTGCTTTCCACGGAGACGAATGAGGATTCGAGTGTGAGTGTGACCGTGTATGTGCCGAAGAAGACGATTCCGATCGGAACACACGCCAGCATGGAAATCGAACAGACCTCGGAGAAGTACGCGACGACGCTGCCGCTTAGTGCAATCCATGCGGAGCAGAATAAGTATTTTGTCTATGTTCTTGAGAAAGAGGATACGGTGCTCGGCGAGGAGACCGTCGCAAGGAAAGTGAATGTGTCGATCGTGGAAAAGAACGGCGAGTATGCGGCATTGTCGGATGGTTCGCTATCCGAGGATGACAGTGCGATCGTGGAATCGGATACAATGCTTGCCAACGGCGAGAAAGTGCGTCTGAAGGAAGCAGGTGCGATGTGAGCCGGGCAAAAGCCGTAAGGCTGACAGTAAGTGTGCTCTGTATTCTTGCCGCAGGCTTCTTTGGTGTGCAATCGCTTAAGGCAGAGCAGAAAGAGGATTCCCTGTGGCAGAATGTAACGCTCTGTATGGAAGAGGAACTTTCTGTGGAGGACGCAGAGAATCTGTGGAATAAAGTTTTGGATGCTGCGGCGGAGGATGACAGCAAAGCGTTCGGGTTTACCGCTTGGAAGGAGCAGACCGATCAGACGGTCACCGATCCGGATCTCGGAAGAAGTGTGCAGACGCATGTGGTTTCTTTGTATGGTTCATCGGAATCTGTGCTACCGGCAGCGCCGGTGCTCGATGCGGACGATGCTGCCGGATGTCTCGTAGCAAAAAATACGGCATGGCAGTTGTTCGGAAGTACGGATGTCGCAGGAAAAAAGATTTGTGTGGATACAAAAGAGTATACGATCCGAGGCATTGTTATGCTTCCGGCAACCGGCGTTTATGTGCAGATACGCGGAAATGAAAGTGTGCATAAAGAGATGAAGTTTAACCGACTGACGTTAGGCACTGCGGACACGGAAAGCGGAAATCAGTTTCTGTCCGAATATGCGCTGACCGGGCGTGTGATCCGTCCGGACAATCTGCTTGATGCCACGCGTTATACAGAATTGATCCCCGGCAGGTGGTCCGACTTTGACGGATGGAAGCAGAACTGGAAGCGGTTGCAGCAGGAAATCCGGCAGAACCGGATGATGCGAAAGACGACCATCGAAGATACCTGTGAGAAATGGTATTATACGCGAATACAGGATTTGTTTTTGGAAGTGTTCTGTGTTCTGCTCTGTGTCATCGGTTTTTTCCGGTTATTCGATGATGGAGGACGGAAGTTATTGCCTGCATTCCGATCAAATGGTAGAATGAGACACAGCAGGAAGCAAAGGAAGTGTCGGGATGCCGGAGACCATATATGTGAAAACAACGGAATATGATTATGCGATCGAATTGATCCGTTCGGATCGCCGGACGATTGCATTACAGGTATATCCGGACGGGAGGATCATCTGTCGTGCGCCGCGCCGCGCAACGAAGCGGGAAGTAATCCGGTTCCTGGACGAACACGCGGACTGGATCGCCGGTGCATGGGAGAAGTTGCAGAAACGCATAGAAGCGAAGAAAAGCAGGAGTGCAGCATACGAAATTCCTGCATACGAGTCACTGACGGTTACGGATCGGAGAGCGATACAGGCGCATTTTGCCAAGCGGCTGGATCGGTATGCGCCGGACATGGGCGTGACGTACAATCGTGTCACGATCCGGAATCAAAAGGGGCGATGGGGAAGCTGCAGCAGTAAGGGAAATCTGAATTTTAATTACCGGCTTCACTATCTGCCACAGGAACTGATGGATTATGTCGTGGTGCATGAACTGGCGCACCGGTTGGAGATGAATCATTCTGCACGTTTCTGGAACATAGTGGGGCAGTATGATCCTAAGTATCGGGAACACCAGAAGCAGCTTACGGAGATTGGGATAAACTAGATTATACGAACCCGAGTTATATTTTTCCAGTTTTCAGGAAATCCCATGTAGGATAGTAACTGTGTTGCGGTTAAGTTTTCACTGTGATTTTCATACCAATTGAAAAGACGAATAAGCTGTTTCTTAAATTGGAGAAATTCATTTTGCGGAAGAAGATAGCGAAATGCGATTACAACACTGAATAAGTCATTTTTTCCATGTATATATTGTGAGCCTTTTTTTACAATTTGTAACTTGCTATGTAGCAACGTGTCTGGAATATCAATGTATGTGCGAAAAGAAAAAAGGCGCTCATTGTGTGCACAAACATTTCTGTATAAAGTCAGTACTTTCAGAAATTTAATCATTTCATTTTTTTGAATATATTTAAAATCTTTACATATAGATGCCTGCATGTTTTGAGGGAGAAACTCAAACATTTTTGAAAGTTGTCCGAACGTCAGAACGTTGATTGTTACCCAAAGCGGAATATTATGATATTTATTTCTTTGATAAACAATATATTTGTGGTCGGTGCTTTGATTGGCTATGTATGCAAGAATTTTAAGTAACTTAGCAATACCGTTACGATAATCTGGTTTGTTGCTGTAGTTATGGCAATCAAGGTACGCTGACTGAAATTCTCCATGCCTTTCGCAAAAGCGATAGGAGATGGAGGAACGTAATTGGCGCTCGACTTTGCACAGATATTTAAAAAAGATGCTTCTTAATTCTTCATCAAATATGTATAGAAGCAGAAGATCTTCAAAGTGAGTATTCGGAAGATATTTTCGTGTGCGAGTGTTGATAAATGGTTGCTTATACCCGCTGATTAGCGCATAGTAGCTGATATTTTGGAGCATTTCCAATGCGAAAGAAGTATCTTCAATGATTAAATTTTTCTCATTTTGGAGTTTCTCTATCTGAGAAGTGTAGGGAATGAATGGCTTTGTCATAGGTTCCTTTTATATATGCACGTAATAGGAAAAAAGAGAGGAGCCTCGGCATCCTCTCCCGATCGCAGGCTTCACAAGTATCTGCAATCTGATCACTAAGGAAAATATAACTGAAATATTGGTAGATGTCAATCAGAAATTTTCCTCTTGATGAGTATATGATAAATAGAGGAATTTATGTAAAAAGCAATTCTTCTTTCATTTCATCCAGCAGTTCATTCACCTGCAATACAGAGAGTTTTTTGTTGATGGAAAATATGAATATGGAGTCTCTCCGGTTCTTTGGGTAAAGTTGTCCGAATTGCGCGAGCGTGAGCGCCCGCTGCGTTTCCGGCAGATCAAGACCAAGCGCAAGGCAGAGCGCCAGAACTTTGTCTCTGGAAGGTTTTCGAGAGCCGTTTAGAATCTGGTAGCCGTAATTCCGCTGAATCTGTGCGGCTTCGATTAGTTTCGCAGGAGAAATTTTTTGCTCTGTCATTTTTGAGTTCAGATATTCGGGAAACGTCTGTAGGATTGTCTGTTCTGTCAGAGTGTTTGTGTAAGTCTGCAGTTGGGCAGTGGTTCTGGTGTCTTGCAATAGATGCATCAGTTCATCCGTGTCTTTTGATGTCATGTTTACTCCTTGATTTACGCCTTGAAAAATAATAAAATAATCATATTATTTCGTGTCGAAAAAAGCAAGGGGGACGCATGGAACTCGCAGAGGAATATCGGTTGTCGGTATATCAGGATCTGGGAAAACTGGCGAACAAGGAACAGGTTCATATTGTAAGAAACGAAGTGACAGGGCAGATCTGCGTGAGAAAATGTGTAGCGCTGGAACTGGCTGAAATTTATGAGTTTCTTCAGGCAAATCAAAGTCCGTATCTTCCGGTCATTTATGAATGTATCAGAAGAGAGGCGGATCTGGTTGTGATCGAGGAATATCTGACCGGAAAAACCCTTGGGGAATGGCTGAGTGATCATGCTTTTTCCGAGGAAGAGGTCACCCGGATCGGTATTGATCTGTGCCAGGCGATGGCGCCGCTTCATTATGCCGATCCACCGATTATTTGCAGGGATTTAAAACCGGAGAATGTGATCGTTACGCTAGAAGGGCAGCTTAAGGTTATTGATTTTGATATCGCAAGAACTTATCAGCCGGGGCAAAGCAAGGATACGGTAATGATGGGAACGCAGGGGTATGCAGCGCCGGAGCAGTTTGGTTTTGGGCAGACGGATGCGCGAACGGACATATACGGAATCGGTGTGCTTCTCAATTATCTGCTGACAAAGCGGTTTCCGGTGGAGGAAATCGCGCAGGGAAAACTGGGCGAAATTATCCGTTGCTGCACACAGATTGATCCGAAAGACCGCTTTCAGAGCGTGGAGGCATTGGAACATGCATTGTCGGGGTTTCAATGCAATGCAGCCACAATGCCGGTGGAGCGTATCAGTTATCAAGGAAAATCCGGGACTGCTTATACAAAATTAAATCAAAATGAAACATCTGGGGGACATTCCGGCAAAGACAGTGGATATCATATTCCGGGATTCAGGAGCCGGACGCTGTGGAAGATGATGGTGGCGGTTCTTGGATATGTTTTGCTCACAGTGTTTTGTTTTACCTTGGAATTTCAGAATGCAGATGGGGTGGCGTATGATTGGAGAGGACAATGGATCGATCGCATTTGTGTATGGGGATCGCAGATCGTGTTTATCTTTCTTGCCTGTGATTACAGGGGTGTCAAAAGGCATATACGGCTGCTTCATAGTGACCGCCGCATTGTGCGCATGATCGGATATGTTTTGACGGAACTGGTCGTATTTTTTGCGGCAGCATGTGTCTGTGGATTTTTAGAATCGATTATTTTGTAAAATGTATGCAGGCAGCATACCAAATAAATAAGGAAGATCATTACAATAAAAGAAGCATAAGACAACAGAATGTCTTACGCTTCTTTCTTTTTATCCTCTGGATTAAGCAGGGTAGGATAAAATACAACGAAAAGGAGAATGAAAATGGAAAACGAAACAAAATTGTGTAAGCACTGTAAAAGCGAGATCCCAAAGGCGGCTAAGGTATGTCCGAACTGTAGAAAGAAGCAGGGAGGTATCGGTAAATGGATCATTATCGGTATTGTTGTGGTAATTTTTCTGGCGGTTGCTTTCGGAGGAGGGGATGATAAGCCGAAGAAGGTGGAGAATAAAACTGCTACGACACAGCAGGGAGAAAGTGATGATAATAAGGAAGTCGATACGCAGGAAGAAAAAGATATTTTTTCGGTGGGTGAGACTGCAGAGATGAATGATGTGCAGGTGACATTGCTGAAATATTCAGAGAGTAAGGGTTCTGAATTTAATAAACCGACTGACGGAAATGTGTTCCTCATGGCTGAATTTGAAATCGTCAATAATTCCGATTCGGAAATGAATGTCAGCAGCATGTTAAGTTTTGAGGCATACGCAGATGATTATGCTTTAAACTATTCACTTGGAGCGATAACGGAGAATAATAACACGCAGCTTGACGGAACCATTGCGGCAGGAAAGAAGATGAAGGGATATATCGGCTACGAAGTCCCGAAGGATTGGAGCACTGTGGAAATCCATTTCACAGATGATGTCTGGAGTAATAATAAATTTAAATTTGAAATTAAGAAGTAATAAAAAGTAGAAAAAGTGCAATTTTTGTAGGAAATTTTACAAGAAATATGGATTTCGATAGCGTATTATTGATACATATGTTAGTCTGGTATGTGAGGAGAATCCATATGTCTGTTGAAAGAAAAAATCTGACACAATTGTTTGTTCCAATTTGTTTTGAAACGCTTTTTTATATGTTGTCTGGAATGGTTGATACGTTAATGCTATCGTCAGTGAGTGATCAGGCGGTCGGAGCGGTCGGCACGGCAAACACATATATTAATGTATTTATTATTATGTTTGGTGTGATCTCGTCCGGTATGGTTGCGGTCATGACACAGAATATCGGAGCAGGAAGACCCGGGGTGGCTTATCAGGCAAGACAGCTCGGACTGGCATTCAATGCGATCGTCGGAATCCTGATGTCCGTGTTTCTGGCGTTTTTTTCGGGGACAATCCTTCAGGTGGTAAGTATTGCACCGGCATTGTATGAGCCGGCGCAGACCTATCTTCGCATTGTCGGCGGCGCATGCTTTTTGAATGCACTCATTCCGATTTTTGCGAGCTATCTGCGTGTGTTCGGATATACAAAGCAATCTTTGTTTGCATCCATTGTAGGAAATGTGATCAACTTCATCCTGAATGCGGTATTTCTGTTTGTTTTAAACTGGGGCGTTATGGGCGTGGCAACGGCGACGGTGATTTCCCGTGTGGTAAATCTGATCTTGGTTGCGGCGATGGGAGCCGTGTTGATCAAGGCAAAAAACAGTCCGGACAGAATGCAGCCACGCAGGATTTTGGGACAGATCATCAAGATTGGATTTCCGTCTGCCTGTGAGACTGCGCTTTACAATGTTGCAATGACGCTGGTTGTCCGTTTTATGAATCAGATGGATGCGGATGGCATGAATGTGACGGCAAGATCCTATGCGATGCAGATCGCCAATTTCTCATATTGCATCGGTGCGGCATTGGCACAGGCGAATGCGATCATGACCGGATGGAGGATCGGTGCCAAAGAATACGAGGAATGTGCGAAGGGAACGCGCAAGGCCGCAATCTACGGAGTGATTGCCGCGACCTGCTTTTCGGTGACATTTGCTTTGCTGGGACATTATATCGTGCGCATTTTCACAGATGATCCGCAGATGATCAGCCTTGTTGTCAAGCTGCTTGCTGTCGATGTGTTTCTTGAAGTGGGACGCGTGACAAATCTTGTCTACGGTCAGGCATTAAAGACGAGCGGAGATGCGGTATTTCCGGTTATCATGGGGGCGATATTTATGTATCTGTGTGCCGTCGGAGGAACCTATTTCTTTGGAATTCATCTCGGATTGCTTGCGGTAGGTGGTTATATTGCGATGGCAAGTGATGAATGTGTGCGCGCGGTCGGAATGGTGCTTCGCTGGAAGACCGGAAAGTGGAAGATGAAGAGGCTGGTTGACGAATAGGAGCAGGGAATGTACTTTGAATTAAAGGAAAATAAACCACATGGGACACCGGATAATCCGTTTAGTTTGTATCGTATACAGAATGTGCCACATGCATTTCAGATTCCGGTGCACTGGCATGATGAACTTGAGATTATCTTTGTAAAGAGGGGACCTTTGAATGTGACGATTTCAGGCGAAAATTATATTGGAAATCCCGGGGATGCGTTTGTTGTGTCGCCGGGGAATCTGCATTTGATGGGATCACATACCGGAGATGTGGATTATTGTACCTTTTTATTCCCGTTGGAATTTGTGTCCTTTCAGACCAATGACTTGTGGGAACAGATGATTATGGCACCTCTGAAAAGCGGACGCATGATTTTTTGTACACAAGTCGGCAAAAGAATGGAAGATCTGTGTGAGCGTCTGCTTATGCTGTATGCCGGAGAAGAAAAAAGAAAACCCGTCAGGATACCGGAACAAAAGACAAAGGAGCAAGAAACGGATTCCCTTTCCATACAGATGGAAACCAAAGCGATACTTTGTGAATTCCTTCAGCGGATGTGGAAGAATCATTTTATCATCGAAAACGATACAAGCGGAAGAAATACAATGGAAAAAGAGATGATCTCCTATATTCAGGAAAATTTTGCGAATGAGATTTCTCTGAAGGAATTCGGAGCACAGTTTCATCTGTCTGAAAAATATATTTCCCGGTATTTTAAGGAACATTTTCATATTACGTTGTCGCAGTATGTGAATCATCTGCGGCTGGAGCATGCAAGACAGCTTTTGCAGGATACACAGTTACCGGTCACGGAGGTGGCTTTGCGCAGCGGCTATCCGAATGTCAGTTATTTTATCCGCAGTTTCAAGAAAATGTACGGTGTATCGCCGCTTCGATACAGAAAAAATGCATGGTTGTGAAAGATTGATATCGGTTTGAATCCTGATTGTGCTATAATACGGGAAAACGCAGTAAAGGATATCGTATTATGGCACAATTTATTTTAATGTTCGGATTAGATAAAAAGAAAGAAGCAGCAGTGCGTTCGGCAGCAACTGTGATCGGTGCGACAGTAGTTGACGTACCGCGCAAAGATTACAGCCAGAAACTCGGCGCACTGGCAAAGGTACAGGGCTTTTCCCGGGAAAAGATCGTGTATAACGGACCGGATTTCCCAGCGGAGATGCTTGTGTTCTCCGGTATGAATTCCACACAGGTCGATGCGTTTCTTGCGGAATATAAAAAGCAAGGCGTTCCGGCGATCGGACTTAAAGCGATCGTGACTCCGCACAATGTGTTCTGGACACCGGAGGCTTTGTTCAAAGAACTGCTTCGGGAGCATATGCAGCTGAAACCATAAGACATAAAAATCCCCTCAGATGGATCGTATCATCTGAGGGGATTTGCTTTTTAGATTTCTTCCGCGACAAGCAGGTTCACGCCGGCTTTCTCGTAGCTCTCACGCAATCGATTCGACAGACCGGAATCGGTGATGACCAGATTGATATCATCAATCGATGCATAGCTGGAGATCGAGTTCGTGTCAAATTTGGTGTGATCAATGAGTGCAACGGCTTTGGACGAGGAGTTGACGCATAAGCGTTTCAGATCAGCCTCGTAGATCGAAAAATCGGTCAGTCCGTTTTCCATCGAGAAACCTCTTGCGGAGACGAATGCGATATCTGTGTGAATTTTCTTCAACAGATCCGCACCGAGCAGTCCTTCAATGGAAGAGGAGGTGGAAGTAACGATACCTCCGGTCATAATGACGGTCACGCCGGGAATATCTTTCATGGCAAGTGCCAGATCGATTCCGTTGGTAATGACGGTCAGCTCGGTAAATCCTGTCAGATGCAATCCTAACGTATAGGAAGTGGAGCTGGCATCTAAGAAAATGCACATATGATCCTGTACAAGTTTGGATGCTTCACGCGCGATCATTTCTTTTTCGTCCCGGTTCTCAAGTGCCCGCTCGTTGAAGACGTATGCCTTGGAAGTCAGGTCGCTTCCGTTTGTATCGCTGTCGCGATAGAGCGCTCCGCCATGTGTCTTTGTCAATAAATTTTCTTTATCCATCTGATTCAGGTCCGTGCGGATCGTTGTGGCGGATACACCGAGCATTTCACTCAATTCGTTGGTTGTCGCCTTACGATTCTTCTCAAGATAGGACAGAATCAGCTTTTGTCGTTCTAATTGTAACATAATCCTCTTATTTCCTTCCCCAATACGATATCACGTATTTACTTATTAACTATGATACTACCTTTTGTCGCTTTTTACTAGTCCGGATTGCAAATATTCTTTTAAAAATTTGTGAAGACTTATTTTTATTGTTATTTATACTTGCTTTTTCTTGTGAACAATGCTATATTGACAACAGGAAACAAAAGAAAATACAAATGGAGGGATAAATAATGAAATTTTTCGTAGACACAGCCAACGTAGAGGACATTAAGAAAGCCAATGATATGGGAGTTATTTGTGGTGTTACCACAAACCCGTCTCTGATCGCCAAAGAGGGAAGAGATTTTACCGAAGTAATTAAGGAGATCACATCCATCGTTGACGGACCGATCAGCGGAGAGGTTAAGGCTACAACCGTTGATGCTGAGGGCATGATCAAGGAAGGCCGTGAGATCGCAGCCATCCATCCGAACATGGTTGTCAAGATTCCTATGACCGTTGAGGGACTTAAGGCAGTCAAGGTTCTTTCCGCAGAGGGCATCAAGACAAACGTAACATTGATCTTTACTGCAAACCAGGCAATCCTTGCTGCAAACGCAGGTGCTACTTATGTATCTCCGTTCCTCGGAAGACTCGATGATATCAGCCAGCCGGGAATCGAGCTGATCCGTCAGATCGCAGAGATCTTCGATATTTACGGATATGACACCGAGATTATTGCAGCTTCTATCCGTAACCCGATTCATGTAACCGACTGTGCACTGGCAGGTGCGGATATCGCAACCATTCCTTACAAGGTAATCGAGCAGATGACAAAGCATCCGCTTACCGATCAGGGAATTGAGAAATTCCAGGCTGATTACAAGGCAGTATTTGGTGAATAATTGATTCGGACGGAGAAAAATTATGAATAAACAGGAACTTCTGATTAAGGCAAACGAAGTCCGCAAAGGCATTGTGACCGCTGTCCATGCAGCAAAGGCAGGACATCCGGGCGGCTCACTTTCTGCGGCAGATATCTTTACATATTTGTATTTTGAAGAATTGAATATTGATCCGAAGGACCCGAAAAAAGCGGATCGTGACCGTTTTGTGCTTTCAAAGGGACACACTGCTCCGGGACTGTATTCGGCTTTGGCACTCCGCGGATATTTTCCGGTTGAGGATTTGAAGACACTTCGTCATCTGGGTTCTTATCTGCAGGGACATCCGGATATGAAGCATATTCCGGGTGTTGATATGTCAAGCGGATCGCTTGGACAGGGAATCTCTGCGGCAGTCGGTATGGCTTTGTCCGCAAAGCTTTCCAATGATGATTATCGCGTTTACACACTCCTCGGAGACGGCGAGATTCAGGAAGGACAGGTCTGGGAGGCTGCCATGTTTGCCGGCTTCCGCAAGCTGGATAATCTTGTTGTGATCGTGGATAACAATAATCTCCAGATCGACGGACCGATTGATCAGGTATGTTCGCCATACCCGATCGATGAGAAATTTAAGGCATTTAATTTCCATGTGATCAATCTGGCAGACGGAAACGACATGGATCAGATCGCTGCGGCTTTTGCCGAGGCAAGAACCGTAAAGGGACAGCCGGTTGCCATCATCGCTCACACGGTAAAAGGCAAAGGCGTATCATTTATGGAAAATCAGGTCGGATGGCACGGAAAAGCGCCAAACGATGAGGAATACGCAATCGCAATGGAAGAACTTGAGAAGGAAGGTGAAGCATTATGTCAGAAGTAACTAAGATCGCCACACGTGTCAGCTACGGTAACGCGCTCGTAGAGCTGGCAAAGGAGCATGATGATGTCTATGTTCTGGATGCAGACTTAGCTGCTGCGACACAGACTGCCATCTTCCGCAAGGAATTTCCGGAGCGCCACATTGACTGTGGTATCGCAGAGTGCAACATGATGGGTATTGCTGCCGGACTTGCCGCAACAGGCAAAGTTCCGTTTGCAAGTTCTTTCGCAATGTTTGCGGCAGGACGTGCATTCGAGCAGGTTCGTAACTCGGTCGGTTACCCGCATCTGAATGTGAAGATCGGTGCAACCCACGCCGGAATCTCAGTCGGAGAGGACGGTGCAACGCACCAGTGCAACGAGGATATCGCATTAATGCGCACCATTCCGGGAATGGTTATCTTGAATCCGAGTGATGATATCGAGGCAAAGGCTGCCGTTAAGGCTGCCTACGAGCATGACGGTCCGGTCTATATGCGTTTCGGACGTCTTGCAGTTCCAATCATCAATGACAAGTCGGATTATAAGTTCGAGATTGGAAAAGGCGTAACACTTCGCGAGGGCAAGGATGTTGCCATCATCGCAACCGGATTATGTGTATCCGAGTCGCTTGCAGCAGCAGAGAAGCTTGCAGCAGACGGCATTGATGCAAAAGTCATCAACATTCACACGATCAAGCCTCTGGATGAGGATTTGATCGTTGCAGCAGCTAAAGAGTGTGGCAAGGTTGTAACGGTTGAGGAACATTCTGTCATCGGCGGACTCGGTTCTGCGGTATGTGAGACTCTTTCCCGCAAGGCACCGACTCCGGTTAAGACGATCGGTGTGCAGGATCGCTTCGGTGAATCCGGTCCGGCTGTGGCACTTCTTGAGAAGTACGGACTGAATGCGGAAGGCATCTATGCATCCGTGAAGGAATTCGTATAAATTTTTTGATCGCTCTTTTTTCTAAATGTTTAACAATATTAAGAAAGGGACATGCGTTGTATGGCGCGTGTCCCTTTTTATGTATATATTGAGGAATCATAGGATTATTCCGATTGATCCATATCGCTGAGTGCATATTCGATGCATTGGATGACAACCTTGTTAAATGACATGTTGTTCTCGTTTGCGAGTGTCTGCACCTGTTCGATCAGATCTTTGGGAAGTCTCAGGGATTTATTTTCATATTCGGTGTAGTCTGCTTTCAATTTAAACATATTTTGTACCCCCTTCCCTCTAATTTTATTACATAGTGAAAATATAAGATATATTATTAAAAGGTATATAAAAATATTATAAAAACAAATATAAATATAATATTTAAAATGAAGGTTAAGGAGAAAATTGTAAGAATTTGCTATATGTGGCGCTCTTTAGTTTGACATTGGTAAATATAAGGAATATTATAAAAATAATATAAATATAATATATTTATATCAGAAAACAAAGGAGGAAGAAAAGGAATGAAGAGATTCATGAAGTCTGTGTTGGCGTGCATGCTTGCATTTGCAATGGTTTTGACAGTGATGCCGGTCAATGCCTATGCTGCAAATAAGAAAGCAGTTGTCGTAACCAACCAGAAACAGCTTGAGAAGGCTCTCAAGAACGGAGCCACCAACATTGTGATCAAGACAAACAAGAGTGTTAAGATTACAATTCCGGCGACAAAGAAAGCTGCAAAAGCAACCATTTCCGTACAGGCAAAGAATGCGACGATCACGAACAAGGCCAGCGTTAAGGCTATCGAGATCAAGGACGCAAAGGCTTTCGTCGAGAGCGGAAAAAACAACGATATCAAGATCACAGACGATAAGCTGTCACTGACTGTGGCAAAGGGATCGAAGGGATCGGATATCCAGATTGCAAAGAAAGATGCAGAAATCAAGGTCGTAGCCAAAGGTGATGTGGCATCTGTAACTGTTGCAAAGACAGCGGACGTTACACTTACTGTAAACAAGACTGCAACCGTAGCTTCTGTCAATGTCGCTGCAAAAGGCGCATCCGTTGACTTAAATGCAAAGGGTACTGTATCCGATGTCAAAGTCAGTGAGAAAGCAGCAGACACAAAACTGAATATCAATGCATCCGGTAAAGTTGAAAACGTACAGATCGATGCCAAGGCAGACGTAGCAGTAGCAGGTTCTACAAACGAAGCCGTTAAAGTAACGGTCAATGCAAAAGACACAACCATCAAGGCCGAGACTGCAGTTGATACAACATTAAACGCAGATACAAAGCTGGATCTGTCCAAGGGTGCGGAAGGATCTACCGTTACAACAAAAGAGAATGTTAAGGCGGATGTTGCAAACAACACAACCGATACCGTAACCGTTAAGGATTCCACAGGAAAAGAGTCCACTGTTGATGCCGGCAAGACCGAGACAAAGACAGATGAGGGCAAGAAGGACGATGACAAGAAGGATGATCAGAAGACGGATGATAATTCCGGAAATGTGACACCGACACCGACTCCTACACCAACACCAACACCAACTCCTACTCCGGATCCAACACCAACGCCGGATCCGGTTGAGGAAGAAGGTGAAGTGGATAGTATTTATGTACAGGATACAAATTTAGTATCTGTATATTTAAAAGATGTTGCAGAGGTTCCGGATGAGTTTGATGCATCAAATATGGAAATAAAGGATTCCAACGGCAGCACACTCGGTGTTACTTCCATCAAGAAGGATGGAAACGGATACTATGTTGCACTGTCTTCTAATATGGTAGATGGAAAGTACACATTGACCATGCATCTGAACGGCAAAAAATATGTAAAAGACTTTACATATGAAAGCGAGACTCTGAGTGCAATCAAGGCACAGGCTGCAGAAATGATTGCAGAAAGCATAAAAAATGAAGTTGAGGCTTCCGTCAGTGCGTTGGATACACCGGTTCTTTTCGAGGATGCATTATTGGATTTCCTGGAGTCGAAGTTCGATACAAATGTGTACACAGATGATTATGAGGTTATTTGTCAGCAGGTAAAAGAAAAGACAGATAAGAAGGCAACGGTACAGATGAGTATCAACTTGTATTCTTATAATCGTGACACACAGACAAATGTATGTTATGAGTCAGAATGTGATGTGAAGTTTGTATGTACAGGAGACGCGTTTGAAATTGCGCAACCGGATATCAAATTTCAATTAAAGAATTCTGTAGTTGTAAAATGGATGAAAGATTATGAGTTCGCTTGTGTTGAAGCTGGCACTACAATTGATCAAATTAGTGAGGAACAGTGGACAAGTGATTCTGATTGGTGTGGTAACATCGAAATTGAAAATCTGTCAGAAAATACTAAATATTGGTTATATGCAAGATATGATGGATCTTCATCACTTTATACATATAAAGAATTTGTGGCAGAAGGTCCGGAATATGTTTGCTTTGCAGAACCGAACGGCCAGACTGATTTCGAGAAGGAAAGTGTTGATGCTGGAACTGAAATAAAGGTACCATTATTAGTGCATGCTGCTATCTATGGAAACTATGATAATGACTATGCGGGTCCGGATTGCGAGTTGACAAGTCCCAACAAAGAATTGCAAAGCTTTTTGAACCGTTGGTCATTAAGCGAGTGGGATGAAGAAAATGATTGTCCAATTCTTTCATTCCCAATTCCTAAAGGATTAAAGAGCGGTGATTACACTGTAAATGTTGCATATCGATATGTATATTATACAGAAGATGGTGACAACGAGGATGATTCTATCTATAGAGCGACTAGTGAACCTGTTAATATTACAGTTAAGTTTCACTGTAATGAAGTAGAAAATTCTGAAGTTACGGCACCAAATGTATTGTATACATTTTCAAACTCTATTGTTGTAAAAGCGGAGAATGGACTTCAATATGCATGTGCTAAAGAAGGAACGGTGATTGAAGATTGGTTCGCATATAGTGATCAACTTGGAAATATTGAGTTTGAAGATTTAGAGCCGAATACAAAATATATTATTTATGCTCGCATGGCGGACGAATGGGGAAATTACAAATCTGCAAGCGTAATAACTGCATCTGATTTGGTAAATCCTGTTGTCAAAGTAGAAAGTGATGGGGATAAATCAATTGATGCAGGTACAGTCATGGCTGGCAAAACGATTCATATTCCGTTAAAAGATTTAAAAAAGGCTTGTTATGGATGGAATGAAAATGTAAGCGTGTGTGATAATATATCCTTTAATCTTGGTAATCAATATGAGTCACTTGAAGACCTTGAAGCATCTATTGAAGAAGAACATCCAGATGATGATGAGTGGTATTATTGCTTAGAAATATTAGTACCGGAATCCCTGACAGTTGGAACTTATACAATTAGTTTTGTATATACTTATGAATGCTTCAACGATGTAGAAGGAGAAGAAGAATCGGATACTCCTGTTGCAAAAACAGAACCAATTACATATACAGTAACATTTACGGTAGCCAAATAATTTTGTGAAAATCTGATAACTGCATAGAGATGGTGTAAGGAATGAAAGCCTTACACCATCTTTTTATGCCTTTTTCTGTGAATCAAAAGAAATAGAATTTATTGTTGACAGGTAGTTATATCTACGTTATTCTATACTCACAAAACTCAAATAATTCATATTCGATGTCAAACCTGATGTCGATTACAAATCATTAGGAGTGCGATAATTCATGCGCTCGCAATACCATGAGTTTTTAACTGAATATTGGGGAATGTTGGTGGGGGAAGTAT
>CAKRKX010000038.1 GCA_934358675.1 uncultured Agathobacter sp.
AACGAGGGCGCAAACGCAACCCGCGGGCACGGTTTTGCTCAGCACTCCGCGTAAGGCAGACACGAAATCCATCGGACACATTCTGTGTCAGACGAACATCGCTCAGCCACTGTCTAAGCTTGAGCGGACAGAAATCATAAAAAGAGTCATGCAGGTATTTTCTGCAAATTCGTGATTCTGGATAACTAGTGACTCGACAGGAGTTGCCTTGAGAAGATCGCTATCATAGGCTTTGCAATCGTGTATTAAATATGGCACATAAAGGAGGACAACATGGTACATATCAATGGGAAAGACATCGACGTAGCGGGTCAGACTCTGAAGGCATACCTGGATGCAAGCGACTACGAGCCTGGCACATTCGTGGTAGAGTGCAACGAGGAGATTGTGCATAAGGAAGACTACGAGGGATATGTTTTAAAAGACGGAGACGTTGTGGAGATCGTGCAGTTTATGGGCGGAGGTGCCTGTTAACGAATAGAGAGCGCGCCTTGATATAAGGCGGCAGACAGAAAGAGAGGACAAAAGCAATGGCAAAAGACACATTTACATTAGGCGGCAAAGAATTTTCTTCCCGCTTCATTTTAGGATCCGGAAAATATTCCATGGAACTGATCAAGGCGGCAGTGGAGAATGCAGGCGCACAGATCATCACGCTTGCAGTCAGAAGAACGAATACCAAGAAGAAAGAGAACATTCTTGACTTTATCCCGGAGGGAGTAACCCTTCTTCCGAATACATCCGGCGCGAGAGATGCCAAAGAGGCAGTAAGAATCGCGCGTATGGCAAGAGAACTCGGATGCGGTGATTTTGTAAAAGTTGAGATCATGAAGGACAGCAAATATCTGCTTCCGGACAATGTGGAGACAGTCAAAGCGACCGAGATGCTGGCAAACGAGGGATTTGTCGTACTTCCTTATATGTACCCGGATCTGTATACCGCAAGAGACTTGGTCAATGCGGGAGCCGCAGCAGTTATGCCGCTCGCTTCTCCGATCGGTTCTAACAAGGGACTGGCAACCAAAGAATTTATCCAGATCCTGATCGATGAGATCGACCTTCCGGTTATCGTGGATGCCGGAATCGGACGCCCTTCGCAGGCTTGCGAGGCGATGGAGATGGGAGCAGCCGCAGTGATGGCAAATACCGCGATCGCCACAGCCGGTGATGTTCCGGCGATGGCAGGCGCATTCAAGGATGCGATCGAAGCCGGAAGAAGTGCGTACCTTGCAGGACTCGGACGTGTGCTCGAGCGTGGCGCGGCAGCATCGGACCCGCTGACCGGATTTTTAAGATAATGTGTCAGTTTTTCTTTGGAAAACTGACATGTAGCGTCAGCTCCTTGCCGAAGGCAAAATTTGAATGAGCTGACGTTCAAGCGATTAGGGGGCGCATAAGAAATGGCAGAAAATCAGTTTTTTATCGATTCCGATAAATTGAGCGAGGCGGCATTGGAGCACAAGCATAAACTGGAGACCGATCCGTCGAGCCGCACAAATCATATGGAATACATGGAGGGCATGGAGAGAATCGATTCCGATATCATGGACAAGGTGCTCGAACAGATGAACTCCTACGATTACGAGAAATACACCGCCAGAGACGTGCAGACTGCATTGGAGCATGAGACCTGCACGGTGGAAGACTTTAAGGCACTTTTGTCGCCGGCAGCCCTACCGTTTCTGGAGCGGATGGCGCAGCGTGCGAAGATCGAGACGAGCAAACATTTCGGCAATACGGTCTATCTGTTTACGCCGCTCTATATTGCAAATTATTGCGAGAATTATTGCGTTTACTGCGGATTCAACTGCTACAATGATATTCACAGAAAAAAGCTTACCTTTGAGGAAATAGAGCATGAGATGAAAGTCATCGCGGATTCCGGTATTGAGGAAATACTGATGCTGACCGGCGAGAGTCGTGCGCAGAGTGATGTAAAATACATCGGTGAGGCGTGTAAGCTGGCACAGAAATATTTCCGCAATGTCGGACTGGAAATCTATCCGGTCAACAGCGACGAGTACCGCTATCTGCATGAGTGCGGTGCGGACTATGTTACCGTATTCCAGGAGACTTATGATTCGGATAAGTACGAGACACTGCATCTGATGGGACACAAGCGCATTTTTCCATATCGTTTCGAGGCGCAGGAGCGTGCGCTTATGGGCGGCATGCGAGGTGTCGGATTCTCGGCACTGCTCGGTCTGTCCGATTTCCACAAGGATGCGTTGGCTTCGGCACTTCATGTATATTATTTACAGAGAAAATATCCGTATGCGGAGTATTCGCTGTCGTGCCCGAGACTTCGCCCGATCATCAACAACGACAAGATCAATCCGCTCGATGTGCATGAGAAGCAGCTTTGCCAGATCCTCTGCGCATACCGCATTTTCCTGCCGTATGTAGGCATCACGGTATCCTCCAGAGAGCAGAAACATTTCCGTGACGGCATCGTCAAGATCGCGGCAACGAAGGTGTCCGCGGGCGTATCCACGGGCATCGGCGATCATGAGAGCAAGTACACCGGAAAGGAGGAGGGCGATTCCGGCGACGAGCAGTTCGAGATCTCGGATGGACGAAGCTTCGATCAGATGTACGGTGATATGGAGCAGGAAGGCCTGCAACCGGTGCTCAACGATTACGTCTATGTATAAAAAAATCTGTGTGACGAACCGTGCGCTCGCGGCGCATCCGTTTGAGGAACAGATCGCGCGCGTGCTTGAGACCGGGCCGGACATGCTGATCCTGCGTGAGAAGGACTTAAGCGAGGCAGACTATGAGAAGCTGGCGGCATCCGTCAAAACATTATGCGAACGCTCCGAAACGCAGCTTATCCTGCATAGTTACCCGGAGGTTGCAAGAAATCTTGGAATATCGGCAATCCATATGCCACTTGCCAAATTTACTGCGATGAGCGAGAAGGAAAAGGCCCAATTTATCGTAAAAGGCGCATCGGTACATTCGGTGGAGGATGCACTTCTTGCGGAGCATGCGGGCGCAACCTATGTGACGGCAGGCCATATCTATGCAACGGACTGCAAGAAGGGACTGCCGGGCAGAGGACTTGATTTCCTTAAGGAAGTCTGTGCGGCGGTGCGGATTCCGGTCTATGCGATCGGCGGGATCGATGAGACGAACGCGGATGCCTGTATCGCGGCAGGCGCGGACGGTGTGTGCATGATGTCCGGATATATGAAAATTTAACAGAATGTAAAGGCAGAGAGGATGTGACGATCCTCTCTGTTTGTTTATGCTGAGCACATACCACTCGCGTGCTAAAGCGTGCGACGAGCGCACACTTTATTTTGGACAAATGTACATCGGAACGAAAATCTGTACATGGGAGCAAGGCGGTTGCGACTGCAAATAGCGTTATTTAAAATAGAGTTGATTAAGTTTCGACGAAAACCGTACTAATTTTTACATCTGACGGCATCAATATGGATTTCGCGATAATGTGAAAGCAAATTGTCGGAACAATTGTGGGGAGCGGACATTCCTGATAAGAGAGAATGGATGAGAAGGAGAAGGGAAAATGAGAAGAAAAGCAGTGGCACTTATTATGGCGGCAAGCATGCTTGGTGTGGGAGCGTGCGGCAGCGGTGGAGATCCGCAGGGATCGACACAGAAGGCGGATGCGGTATCGGAAGCCGCGGAGGTGCCGGAACTTGTGCAGCCGGAGATGAAAGGAGAATTATCGGTCAGCGTGTATCAGTCCGAAGAGTGGCTGGATATGGCGGTGCAGATGTTTGAGAAGAAGTATCCGGACATGAAAGTGACGGTAACGCCTTTTTACACGGGAGAGGACTCTACAGTCGTTGAGAACGGAGGAGAATCGCTCGTTGACCGACCGGCGGGACAGACGAAGGAGGATTATGCAACGTGGCTGAACACGCAGCTGATCTCCGGTGATGCGGGCGACATTGTGATCACATCCGACGGACTTGCCGTGGACAAATACCGCAATATGGGCGTGTTTGAGAATCTTGCGCCGTACCTTGCGGGCTCGAAAGAATTTAATGATGACGATTACTATATGAATATTTTTGAAGCATATAAGACTGAGTCCGGCGCCTTGTACCAGTTCCCGGTATCGGCGATGGCATGTCCGCTTTATATGTTTGACACAAGAGTGGTGGAAGAGTCGGGAACGCGGGATGAGATCGAAGGCAAAGCCCTGACGTGGCAGGAAGCCGTAAAGCTTGCGCAGCAGATGTATGACAATTCATCACTTTCCGGTGTTGCGATGCCGGAGGCGAGAACGATCCTTGGCAACATCTTTACCAAGGAAGTCGTGGACAGCGTGGATTATGACAACGGACAGGTCAATCTGAAAGCAGATGAGCTGAAGGAAGTGCTCGATGCGTTTGATGAGTTCGGCTATTACAATATCTATGCGTGGGATCCGGACAGCATCCGCGTCTTCGGACTTGATTATACGGCGGATGTGGAGAATGCGTCGATGGTGCTGACAAACAACGAATATGTAGCGGCACAGTGGAAGCAGTCGGACGGCAAGGTGCATCTGTCACCTTATTTCACCAAGGATTTTGGTATCAACAGCAAGTCAGAGAACAAGGCATTGGCATGGGAATTTTTACGCTTCCTGTTGTCGGATGATGTGCAGACGCTGCCGTCCTTCCCGTATGCGGGAATCAACAAGAACGGTCTGAAGGCGCGTGTGGAAAATTACTGCGAGACGGCAGGTGTCGCCGACCAGTCGGATGCGTATCTTAAGCTTGTCGGAAGCTGGATCGCATGTATCGACGGATATGAGTCGGAGGATACGGATCTGATCCAGATCGGTGACGGTATTCTTTCCGAGTACATGGACGGAAGTCTGTCGGAGGACGAGGCGATCGATGAGGTGAAGTTCCGTCTGGAGCAGTATCTGAGTGAATAGGAGACCGGTATGAGAAAGCGTGATCCGTTTCTGATCGTGGCGTTGTGGGCGAGTCTCGGAGGAGTTCTGTTATTCTATCTGATTCCGTTTCTCGGCTCGGCAGTCTATGCCTTTACGAACAATCCAATCCAGAAACAGTTTGTCGGATTTGCCAATTTCATAGAGTTGACGCATAATGCGTTCTTTTTGCTTGGACTCAAGAATACTCTGGTGTTCATGGTGCTGGCAATTCCGCTTGGAATGCTGCTTTCGCTTGTGCTGGCACTGTGGGTAAAAAGCATGAAAAGAGGGGCAGGTGTATTTACGCTTGCTTTTCTTCTGCCGCTTGTCATTCCGTCGGCAACGATCGCACAGAATTTTATGACGTTTTATCTGCATCTTTTGAATTTCCTGCATCAGCTGGCAGGACTTGCACCGGTGCAGGAACTGAGCGCATGGGAGAGTCGCTGGCTGATGGTGCTCATCTATCTGTGGAAATACAGCGGCTATCATATGGTGCTGTTGCAGGCGGGACTGTATGCGATCCCGGAGGAGTATTACCAGTGTGCATCGCTTTTTGGTGCAGGAAGATGGCAGAGATTTTTGCATGTGACGATGGTGTATCTGTGCCCGAGCTTTTTTCTGACCTTCCTGATGTCGTTTGTGAATTCGTTTAAGATCTTTCGTGAGATTTATTTCCTGTATGGCGGCTATCCGGGCGAGGGAACGTATCTGTTGCAGCATTTCATGAACAGCACGCTTCTGTCGCTGAATTTTCAGAAACTTGTGAGCGCATCTGTGTCAGACGGACAACCGAAGGAGCACTGTCGAAGCGTTGCTCGGACACAAAATTTGAGCCAAATGAAGATTTTACAAATTCAATGATTTTGTCTAAAATCGTGTTCAACGTAAAAGCCGGCCGCAGAGCCGAGCCCGAGCAAGCCGCCACAAGAGTTTCGCAAACGCTTATTAATGGAATCCGGGGAAAGGAGGGAAAACAGTTGATCGCAAACAAAGGAAATCAGATCGGACACAGATTATGTGGAATACTTTTGGCGATTGTAGCGTTCCTGTGGATTTTTCCGCTGCTTCGGACGATCGTACTCTCCTTTGCGGATGAGAGTGCGGGCAAAGGATTCAGCCTTCAGCAGTATCGCACGATTTTGCTGGAGACACCGACTTATCTGAATATGTATTGGAATTCGGTGCTGATCACGGGTGCGATCGTGTGCGGAAGTATCGTGATTTCGCTTCTCGGTGCGTATGCGTTTACAATGCTGCAGTTTCGCGGAAAGGAGCTTATTTATTTCTTTTATATGGTCGTGATGCTTCTTCCGCTGCAGGTGACGATGATGCCGAATTATCTGATCGCACGCCTGTTACATATCGATGAAAGCTGGCTTGCCATCATTCTGCCGGCGATCTGCAATCCGTTCGGGGTGTTTCTTCTCCGGCAGCAGATGCGGCAGATTCCGTGGGAATGTGTGGAAGCTGCGCGCATGGACGGCGCGGGAACGGTAGAAATTTTCCGCTATGTATTCCTTCCGATGGTGCGTTCCGGTGTGATGGCGCTTGTGATGTTACTCGTGATCGAATACTGGAATCTGGTGGATCAGGTTGTGGTTTTCATCCGCGATCCGCAGAAATATCCGCTGTCCATGTTTCTGGATCAGATCAGCCGGCAGGCGCAGAACGTTTCGTATGCATCCTCCGCTTTTTACCTGATCCCGGTGATCGCATTGCTCCTGTATGGACATAAGGATCTTAAAGATGGCATCGGATTGATGAATGTGAGGGAGAAGTAGATATGAGAGAAAAAATGAGACGTCGAACCAGATGGTTCCTTGGATTTATGTTCGGCTTTTTCCTGCTGCTTTTGTTCCTGACATTCTATTCGCATGTGGCTTACCGACGAGGATTGCCCCGTGTGGCAACGGTAATGCCTGTGCGCACACAGACTTATGAGAACGGAAGATATCTTTATCAGATTCCACAGAAGGCGTTGCAGAAATCTCCAAATGATAACCAGTGGGTGATCTATACCGCAAGAAGCTATCAGGATGTTCTCGGCGAGCGCTGCCTTGTGACGAAGATCAAGGTGCGGATACGTCAGGAAGAGAATGGAATGGCTCTGGTTGACGGAATCGTGAAGGAGGAACCGGTCATAACCGAGGGGATCGGGCTGCTTAAGGACGGAGAGGCGGTTATGCCAAAGGAGGGATTGTAAGCTGTCCCATTCTATTCTATAATGAAACTATATTTGTTATCGAAGGGGACGAGAGTTATGATCAGGGTTGCAATCTGCGATGATGAGCAGGCAATCTGTACACAGATTGAAAGAATAGTAGGGAAATTTGCACAGCAGCAGGCCGTGGCGATGGACATTGAGTTGTTTGCATCGGGAACGGAGCTGTGCCGCTATATTGAGGCGGAGCATCCGTTTGATATTATCTTTCTGGATATTGAGATGGATGGCATCAATGGCGTTGAAGTCGGAAAATACATTCGGGAAAAGCGAAAGGATCAGATGGTGCAGATCATCTATATTTCCGGGCAGACAAAGTATTGCATGGAACTGTTTGATATTCGACCGATGAATTTCCTGGAAAAGCCGTTGGACGAAGAAAAAATTAACCGGCTTTTGAAACTGGCATTGGAATTATATCCGGGCGCGGAGCAGGTTTTTCGTTACAGGGTGGGACATACGGATCACAAGGAACCGATCAGGAATATTTTGTATTTTGAATCCGGCAATCGAATCGTCAGAATGGTTACGCAATCCGGTGATGCAACATTTTATTCCACGCTGACGGAGGTTTTCGCACAGTTGACCAAAAGCAATTTTATTCAGATCCATAAATCCTATCTGGTCAACTATTCGCATGTAATCGAGTTTGGGGCAAAGGAAGTAAAGATGTCGAATCAGCAGGTACTTCCCATCAGCCAGAAGCATCGTAAAGCGGTGCGGGAAAAACAGTTACAGTGTGCGAAGGAGCTCTGTGGTATATGAGAATAGAAATATATGATGCTGTGTACATCATATCCAATATATTTTTTACATACACAATTTACAAATTTCAGAGAATCTTTTTTGATGAACGGCAGAGCGCGGCACTGACGGAATTTCTTTCTTACGTTGCCTATTTTGCAATCAGTACGATGGTCTATCTGTTTTCCTACATTCCGATCGCATTGATGGCAAGCAATCTGCTCATGCTTTTGTTGCTTACCTTCAATTACCGTGGTACCATAAAAAAGCGTTTTCTTGCGGTGGCGCTCATTTATCTGACTTTGTTATGTGTCGAGATGATGATGGTGCTGTTGTCGGGATATATCGATCTGCGCTTATTGAAAGCGAGTCAGTATTCTTCGGTTCTGGGAATACTTTTGATCCGTATTTTCACGTTTATCACCGTTCTTCTTATATCCGGATTCCGGAATCTCAGAAGAGGTGTTAATATTCCGACCGAATATTGGGTGAATGTATTGCTGGTGCCGGTTTCATCGATCGTTATTATGATCCTGCTGTTTAATTCCGCAAAGTTTGGAACTGTTTCGCTTTTGATCTGTATCTCGTTACTCCTTCTGATCAATATCGGAACATTCTATCTGTACGATCGTATCATCTGGGTGACGGATAATAAGACGCAGATGCTTCTTGCCTCACAGCAGAATGAATATTACAAAAAGCAGATCGCATTGATGAAGTCCTCCATGGAGGGAATGCGCGTTCTGCGCCATGATCTGAGAAATCAGCTTTCCGCAATTCAGGCGATCGCACAAAGCGGCGATCTGAATGCAATCAATCAGCATATTGATTCTTTGATCGGGGCAAATGAGCTGACAAAGAATTATGCGGATTCCGGCAATGTGAATATTGACAGCATCTTAAATTACAAGATATTTGAGGCGGAACAGGAAAAGATCCCGGTGTCATTGCAATATAACATTCCGCCGAATCTGAATGTTTCATCGGTTGATGTCTGCTCGATATTGGGCAACCTCATCGACAATGCAATGCATGCCTGTGAAAAATTACCGGCGGATAAACGGAAAATCAATCTCAGCATCCGCTTTGACAAGAAGTGTCTGGTTATTGCAGTTGCCAATCCTTATGCAGGTGATCTTATTTACGAAGACGGAAAGCTTCAGACATCGAATAAGGACAAAGAAAATCATGGTATCGGACTTCTGAGTATAAGGAAAGCGGTCGAGAAGTACGATGGTATTATGGATATCGAAAATACGGATGAAATATTTAAAATAACCATTATCCTTCCAATCTGATCGGTTGGGAGGATTTTTTTGATTCACAGGAAAAATTTTTCCTGTGAATCAAAACGCTCCGCGGGGATGCGCAGCTCGCGGAGATGAAGTTTATGCTGAGCATACCGCTCGCGCGCGAAAGTGTGCGGCAGGCGCACACTTTATTTCTGTAAAAAAGAAAAATGTTAAGTTTCTACAAAAAACGTACTAATTTCAACAACAAACGGCACAGAACGTCATTCCGCGGTATAGTTTATGTCAAGGGAGGTGATTTCTGTGAAGCAGGTAAAAAAGTGTATTTATAAGACATTTGCAAATGCTGCAAAGAGAATGGCAGTTTTGAATGCAAATAGTACCTGTGTGTATTATGCATATCAGCCAAAGTTACCAGAGTCAGTAGACAAATTGCGCAAAAATAAATGAAAATCTCTGACAAACTGGTAAACAGGTTCGTAAATATGGAAATCATTCCATCGGCGGATCGGGAAGTGTATTTGTATGGTGTGCATTTGTTATTTGCAGCATTGATCAATGTACTCAGTACAATCTGCATTGGAATCCTTATGGGAATGGTGTGGGAAAGTATCTTATTTTTGATCACCTTTATCCCGATCAGAACCTACGCCGGTGGATATCATGCAAGAACACAGGGACAGTGTTATGTTATCTCGCTGATCATTAATCTGTTTGCAATGTTTGTAATCAAATGGAGCATAGATTACAGCGTGATCCGCTTTGCTGTATTTGCGATATCTCAGATCGGAATATTCCTTGTGGCACCGGTTGACAACGAAAACAAGGTGCTGACAGATCAGGAAAAGAAAATTTACCGGAACTGTTTACGCGCTCTCCTTTGCGGAATAGATGGTATTGTTTTGATCTGTTGGATCGTTCGATGTGAGTGGATCATAAGTAGCATCGAGGTTGCTGTGAGTGTGGTTTTTGTAATGATTCTATTGGAAAAAGCAAAAAATATCAGATCAATAAAGAAATGAAAATTGATTGATGTTTGCTTTTGATTATGCATATGTACCTTCTTATGTGACGGCTTTTTGGCTTCTTCTGTCCGATGAAGCCGGAAAGCCGTTGTTGCATTATCTAAAAGTTTATCAAGAATCTACTGAAGTGCATAGTGCTTCGTGGCAGATATGCATCCAAGCTGTATCATTTCATGTTTTAATTGTGTAAAAAATTTCTGACCAATTGCAATTCTTTTTTGAATTAATTTGATATAGATGAATGTGATAAGGAAATTCTAGAAAATTAAAACAGCGGGAGTATATGTTCCTCTGGGCGCTATACGTAATCGGTGGTTATTGACAACAAGCCGCAAAGTTTTCTTTGCGGCTTGATTGTTATTTAAGAATTTGCTGGGAGTTTATATCCGGCTTCGGTCATTGCTTTTTCAAATTGTTCTATCGTCATTTCGGCTTTTTGCGCGCCTCGTACAATGGAATAATCGCCTTCTTGCACAGAAGAGAATATTTCATAAAGACGTCCTTCCTCGCGTCCTTTTTTCATCATTTCCTGGTCTCTCATTAATAATGTCATATATTCAAGCCTCCATTCCTCATGATCCCTGGCTTTCTGAATGGCGTGATCCAGATTGTTTACAAGCTCGCACTGGCCGGTCTTACCGGTTGTGAGCCATTCTAAAAATTCTTTCATATCATCCGATACATCGTTTGCGTCACCGCCTGCGCACAGGAAGATTTTTGTGGATTCATCACCGAGCACAAGTTCAGGTTGCTCATTGCATCGATTCTGGAATGTGTATTTGTGTAAACCCAATTTAAATTCATCGAACGGACAAATAAAAATGATGTAGCCAAGGATAAGTTCCAGTAACTCGTGACAGAGTTCCGGGTTGTTTATTAGAGTTTGTAGATTTACAATAGCGGAGTTTGTTATACGTGTCAATCCTAATTGTAGACATGGAGATAAAAACGTGCATATTGCAGAATTCGTATTTGTATCTTGACAAATAAACACCGCGCAAGTATTATGATAAAAGATAGTCAAAAGTGATGACAAAGAGGAGTACGCACCGGGCGGCTGATAGAGAAGGACATTCATCGGCTGGAAGATGTCCGCGGAACGTGGTGTGGAAGGTAGCTTTGGAACTGAGATGCTGAAGGATACACTGTGTAGGCATTTCCGATTCGTCCCCGTTATCGGACCTGAGGTGTTCAAAGAAATTTATGGAACACGAACGAAGGTGGTACCGCGATCATTCGCCCTTCCTGTCTTGTGGCAGGAGGGCGTTTTTTAGTGCAACAAGGAAACTATTCGAAAAGAACCCATAAGCATAAGGAAAATGATGATTCATGCTTGCATGGAAGAAGCATTTTTCTTATGCGTAAGGGGACTCGAATAGAGTCTCCGCCCCATATATGAGCAAAATTAGTAGCGAAGCTACGAGAAAGCACGAGACATCGTGCGGTTTTGCGAATTATATGGAAGGGTTCTTGAAGATTTATAAAGGAAGAAAGGAAGAAATCATGAGCAAAGAATTGAGTAAGACTTATGATCCGAAAGACATTGAGGATCGTCTCTATAAGAAGTGGGAGGACAATGGCTATTTTCACGCAGAAGTAGACCGCAGCAAAAAGCCGTTTACTATTGTTATGCCACCACCAAATATCACAGGACAGCTCCACATGGGACATGCTTTGGACAACACCATGCAGGATATTCTGATCCGTTACAAGCGTATGCAGGGCTACAATGCATTGTGGCAGCCGGGAACCGACCATGCGTCCATCGCAACCGAGGTTAAGGTGATCCAGTCGCTCAAGGAGCAGGGCATCAACAAGGCAGACCTCACCCGTGAGGAGTTTTTGGAGAAGTGCTGGGACTGGAGAAAAGAGTACGGCGGACGTATCGTAAAGCAGCTTCGTAAGCTTGGTTCTTCCGCTGACTGGCAGAGAGAGCGTTTCACAATGGATGAGGGATGTTCCCATGCCGTACAGGAAGTATTTACCAAATTATATGATAAAGGATGGATCTACAAGGGTTCCCGTATCGTCAACTGGTGTCCGGTATGTAAGACATCTATCTCCGATGCCGAGGTTGAGCATGAGGAGCAGAACGGCTTTTTCTGGCATATCAACTATCCGGTAGTCGGTGAAGAGGGAAGATTTGTTGAGATCGCAACCACACGTCCGGAGACGTTATTCGGAGATACTGCTGTGGCAGTAAACCCGGATGATGAGCGTTATCAGGACATCATCGGAAAGACATTGAAGCTTCCGATGACCGACCGTGAGATTCCGGTTATCGCAGATGCGTATGTTGATAAGGAGTTCGGAACCGGATGCGTTAAGATTACACCGGCACATGACCCGAACGATTTCGAGGTTGGAAAACGCCATAACTTAGAGGAGATCGTTGTTATCAACGACGATGCGACCATGAACGAGAAAGCCGGAAAGTATGCCGGAATGGATCGTTATGAGTGCCGTAAGGCATTGGTTGCGGATCTGGAGAAAGAAGGACTTCTTGTAAAAGTCGTTCCGCATTCCCACAACGTTGGTGTGCATGACAGATGCCACACAACCGTTGAGCCGATGATCAAGCAGCAGTGGTTCGTTAAGATGGACGAGATGATCAAGCCTGCGGTAGAGGGCGTTAAGAATGGTGAGATCAAGCTTCTTCCTGCAAGAATGGATAAGACTTATTTCAACTGGACCGACAATATCCGTGACTGGTGTATCAGCCGTCAGCTCTGGTGGGGACACCGCATCCCGGCATGGTACTGTGATGACTGTGGCGAGATGGTCGTTTCCATCGATAAGCCGGGCAAATGTCCGAAGTGCGGCAAGGATCACTGGACACAGGACCCGGATACACTCGATACCTGGTTCTCATCTGCACTGTGGCCGTTCTCAACACTCGGATGGCCGGAGAAAACAGAGGATCTTGATTACTTCTATCCGAACGATGTGCTTGTAACCGGTTACGATATTATCTTCTTCTGGGTAATCCGTATGATCTTCTCCGGATATGAGCAGATGGGCAAGGCACCGTTCCACACAGTTCTCTTCCACGGACTCGTAAGAGATTCACAGGGACGTAAGATGAGTAAGTCGCTTGGCAACGGTATCGATCCGCTCGAGGTTATTGACAAGTACGGTGCAGACGCGCTTCGTCTGACACTGATCACCGGAAATGCACCGGGTAACGACATGCGTTTCTACTGGGAGCGTGTTGAGGCTTCCCGTAACTTTGCAAACAAAGTATGGAATGCATCCCGTTTTATCATGATGAACTTAGAGGGCACCGAGATTACCGAGCCTTCCTTAGATGAACTTCATCCGGCTGACAAGTGGATTCTTTCCAAAGTCAACACACTTGCCAAGGATGCAACCGAGAACATGGACAAATTCGAGCTTGGTATCGCAGTACAGAAAGTTTACGACTTCATCTGGGATGAATTCTGTGACTGGTACATCGAGATCGCCAAGGTTCGTACCTATAAGAAGGACGAGGATCCGAAGTCTGCCAACGCAGCACTGTGGACGCTTCGTACCGTACTGATCAACGCATTAAAGCTGTTGCATCCGTATATGCCGTTTATCACAGAGGAGATCTTCTGCACGATCCAGTCTGAGGAGGAGACAATCATGCTCTCTCAGTGGCCGGAGTACAAGGATGAGTGGAACTTCCCGGCAGATGAGGCAGCAATCGAGCACTGCAAGGATCTGGTAAAAGGCATCCGTAACGTGCGCACCGAGATGGATGTTCCGCCATCACGTAAGGCGAAGCTTTACATCACATCCGAGGATGCCACGCTTCGTGCAACGTTTGAGGAGAATAAGGAAGTCTATGTAAACCTTGCATCCGCAAGTGAGATCAACGTACAGGCAGACAAGAACGGAATCGGTGAGGATGCCGTATCTGTAGTTATCCCTGGCGCTGTTATCTATCTTCCGCTCGAGGATCTCGTTGACTTCGAGAAGGAGAAGGAGCGTCTGAACAAGGAGAAGGATCGCCTGACCAAGGAGCTTGCACGTTCCAAGGGAATGCTCTCCAACGAGAAGTTCCTTAATAACGCAAAGCCGGAAAAGGTTGCAGAGGAGAAAGAAAAGCTTGCAAAGTATGAGCAGATGATGGCGCAGGTAGAAGAGCGTCTGGCTCAGATGAAGTAAGAAAGTGATATAAGCAGGTAAGTAATCGCGGTACATGTTTTCATGTATCGCGATTGTTTGCCCTGTTGCATTTGTCGGATGAACACGATTCATGCGATAAATTTTAAGAAAAGTTTATGGAAAATTGCTTGCAAACAAAAGGCGCTATATTATAATAAATAAAGTAGTCAGATAGGCGGATGTTCAGGAATCAGGGAGAAAAAGATGATTAACTTTGAAAAAGAATTAAAGAATTTTGAGCCAAGCCTCGAAGTGGAAGAAGCGGAGTCTGCAATCTATAACCACGATATGACCGATGTGACGGATATTATCGCGGAGATTCTGCGTGACGTGAAGGCAGGCCGTTAGGCTTTTTGCATATAGATGAGAGGTTTGTATGATTTGTTATAAATGTGGACAGGATGTTGGTAACGCGAAGCGTTGCCCGAATTGTGGTGTGGATCTGACCGTATTCTGGAGGGTAAGACGCATCTCCAATTCATATTATAATTTGGGATTGCAGCAGGCGAGTGTCCGGAATCTTTCCGGAGCGGTGGAGAGCCTGAAGAACAGTCTGAAGTTCAACAAATACAATATTGATGCCAGAAATCTTCTCGGACTTGTCTATCACGAGATGGGCGAGACGGTGGATGCACTCAGCGAGTGGGTGATCTCACAGAGTTATCAGCCGGAGGATAATCTGGCGAACGGATATCTTGATGAGATTCAGAAGAACCGCGGACAGCTGGATACGATCAATCAGACGATCAAGAAATACAATCAGGCGCTGCATTATTGTCAGCAGGACAGCCGTGATCTTGCAATCATTCAGTTGAAGAAGGTTCTTTCCATGAACCCGAAGCTCGTCAAGGGACATCAGCTTTTAGCCCTTCTTTATCTGCAGGACGGCAAGCTGGAGCTTGCGAAGAAGTCTTTGCGCAATGCGGGCAAGATTGATGCGAATAACACAACAACACTTCGTTATCTGAAGGAAGTGAATGCGCAGCTGAAGGAGAAGAGTCCGTCGAAAAAGCCAAAGGATGATGATCTCATCTCTTACCAGAGTGGAAACGAGACGATCATTATGCCGAAGCGTTTCAAGGAATCTTCACTCGGATCGACACTTGCATATATTGTGACAGGTCTGGTCGTCGGTGCGGCAGTGACCGCATTTCTGATCGTTCCGAATGTGAAGAATCAGGCGAAGGAAGAGGCCAAGCAACAGATCCTTGAGGCGAGCGATACGATCTCAACGAACGGACAGACGATCAAGGATCTTGAGAAGCAGGTGGAAGATCTGCAGGGACAGCTGGAAGAAGAAGCGAACAACAATGAGAAAGTTGCGGATCAGATCAAGACGTATGAGAAGTTACTGAATGCCTATGTGGCTTACTCATCGGATGATGTTGTGACGGCAGGTCAGGCCTTGGACAAGGTCAATACTTCGTATCTGTCCAAGAATGCAAAGAGTATCTATAAGGATTTAAATGATGTGGTTCGTGCACAGTATTTAGAGAAGCTGTATCAGGAAGGATACAGTTATTATCAGCGTGGCAAGTACGAGGATGCCATCAATGATCTGCAGAAGATCGTTGACGAGGAGGAAGATTTCCAGGATGGTTCGGCTGCTTATTATCTGGCGCAGTCGTACCGCAGAAACGGAGATCTTGACTCTGCGAAGCCGTATTACCAGTACGTAATCGACAATCATCCGGGAACGGAGCGCGCGAGAACTTCGCAGAACTATGTGGATGCACAGTCCGAATAGAACAGAATTTTATATGGATTTACCAAAGACGTCAAAGCAGAGATGCGGTGGCGTCTTTTTCTATATGCAAATCATCGTTAGGAGGGAGATTATGGATTTACAATATCATCTTACGGAAGAAAAACTTACCATTGTGATGCCGGCGGAGGTGGATCATCACGTGGCACAGCATATGAGTCGTGAGGTGGATTGCCTCATTGATTCGTGGCATATCCGCACGCTGGTATTTGATTTCGCGGGAACAGATTTTATGGACAGCTCGGGAATCGGAGTCTTGATCGGAAGAAAGAAGAACATGGATCTGCACGGCGGGTGTGTGCGCGCAGCCAATCTGTCGGGGCGTGCGATGAAGATTTTCGAGAAATCGGGACTGATGCAGATCATCGAGCTTGATGCGCGGAATGCATATGCCTCGGAGCAGGAAATGGTGAACCAACAAACTTTGAACCCGAAAAGTTCGATGCAGGATAGGAGATAGGGGGACGATATGGAACAACAGAATCATATGCAGGTGATCTTTGATGCAAAATCGGAAAATGAAGGACTCGCGAGAATGCTCGTTACGGCATTCATGTCGGAGATGAATCCGACACTGGAGCAGATCGCGGATGTTAAGACTGCGGTATCGGAGGCGGTCACGAATGCAATCATACACGGCTACGACAATGAGGAGGAAAGCGTCTGCCTAAGCTGTGACAGAGACGGGCAGCAGCTGGTCGTTTCTGTGGAGGACAAAGGCATCGGAATCGGTGATGTCGAACAGGCAATGCAGCCTTTTTACACGACGAAGCCGCAACTGGAGCGCTCGGGAATGGGATTTGCATTCATGGAAGCGTTCATGGATAGGATTGAAGTGCGCTCCGCGGTGGGGGAAGGCACGAAAGTGGTAATGTGGAAATACATAGAAAGGGATTGTGAGCAGTAGTGTTTCTGCAAAGGAGGAAGCATGGAGAGAGACTCTTGAAAAGGCACAGCAGGGGGATAAAGCCGCGCGCGATGGATTGGTGCAGGAAAATATGGGACTGGTCTATATGGTTGCAAAGCGATTTGCCGATCGTGGTGTGGAGACGGAGGAACTGATACAGATCGGGGCGATCGGGCTGATCAAAGCGGTGGACAAGTTTGATCCGGCGATGGGATTTACGTTCTCAACGTATGCCGTTCCGCTGATCATGGGGGAAATACGGCGTTTTCTCCGTGATGACAGCATGATACATGTAAGTCGTCGATTAAAAGAATACGCAAGGAAAATTGCAATTATCAGAGAAAATATAAAAAAGTCAGAAAACCGTGAGCCGACGATCGAGGAACTTTGTGAACAGACCGGACTGCCTCGAGAGGACCTTGTGGCGGCGATGGAGTCGGTTTATGACGTTGAATCCATCTCACAACCGGTCTGTGGTGCCGGTGAAGATGCGCGCACGCTGACGATCGAGGATCAGCTTGAGGATAAGGAACATTTCGAAGCACCGGTGTTAAACCGGATTGCGCTCACGCAGGCGATGGAGGAACTCGAGGAGAAAGAGGCGCGCCTGATCCGGCTCCGATTTGTTGAGGAACAGACGCAGACGCAGGTTGCGCACGCGCTTGGCATGAATCAGGTTGCGGTGTCCCGTCTTGAGAAAAAAATACTGATAAAAATGAGACGAAAACTGGCATAAATCCTCCGGTTTGGATATACTAAGAAAAAATGCATCGTATGCATCGGTGCACGGATCAAAGGAGGAATTCGTATGGGAAAGATCAATCCAAGTAAAGTAGCAATCATCGGATGCGGATTTGTCGGTTCGGCTTCCGCGTTCGCGTTAATGCAGAGCGGGCTTTTTAATGAGATGGTACTGATTGATGCCAATCACGATAAGGCGGAGGGCGAGGCGCGTGACATTGCACACGGTCTGCCGTTTGTTCGTCCGATGAAGCTTTATGCCGGCGGATACGATGATATTGCGGATGCGGCGATCATCGTGATCACAGCCGGAGCAAACCAGAAACCGGATGAGACGAGACTGGATCTCGTGCACAAGAATGTGGCGATTTTTGAATCGATCATTCCGGAGATCACAAGCCGCGATTATGAGGGAATCCTGCTTGTTGTTGCCAATCCGGTTGACATCTTAACCTATACGGCATTAAAACTGTCCGGGTATCCGGAGAACCGTGTCATCGGTTCGGGAACGGTGCTTGACAGCGCGCGACTCAAATATCATCTCGGCGAGCATCTGGGTGTGGACAGCCGAAGTGTCCATGCTTTTATCGTCGGTGAGCACGGGGACAGTGAGATCGCCGCATGGAGCAGCGCGAACGTATCCGGTGTCCCTCTTGATAAGTTCTGCGAGATGCGCGGACATTACAATCACGTCGAGGCGACGGAGCGCATTGCGGAGGAAGTCAAGCAGAGTGCGTACGGAATCATCCAGCGAAAAGGCGCTACCTACTATGGTATCGCGATGTCAGTGAAGCGTATCTGCGAGGCAATCGTGCGGGACGAGAAGTCGATCCTGCCAATCTCCACCATGATGCACGGCGAGTATGGCATCTCGGATGTGGTGCTCTCGATGCCTTGTATCGTCGGCAAGGACGGGTATGAGACGAAAGTGCCGATCGATCTGGATCAGGATGAGGTGACGAGTCTTCATGAGTCAGCCAATACGTTAAAGAATGTGCTGGACGATGTTTTTGGGGTGAGCTGAGAGGCTCATCCCTTTTTTTGAAATTGCTTTACTTTAGTGTGATAATTTGCTACAATACAAAAGCAGATTACAGACTTAAAGGAGATTTATAGTATGAAGAGAAAAATTGCATCGTTATTATTAGTAGGTTGTATGGCAATGAGCATGGTCGCATGTGGCGGTAAAACGGATTCCTCATCTGAGAATGCAGGCAGTGCAGACAGCAAGGTTTACGCAGTAGAGGCCGGTTCCGCAGGTGAGGCAGTTGCCAAGGAGAAAGGCTTTGAATATAATTCGGTAGGTTCACAGGCAGATGCATTGATGGAAGTCGCTTCCGGTACATCGGATGCGGCGATCATTGATCTTTTGATGGCCGGTGCGATGATCGGAGACGGTACAAGCTACCCGGATCTGGTACATACGGATGAACTGACAACCGAGGAGTATGGCGTAGGCTGCCGTAAGGGTTCCGACCTTGCTTCTTATATCAATCAGGTATTTGCAGAGTCTTATGCAGACGGTTCGATGAAGGAGACCGCTGAAAAGTACGGTGTACAGGAAGCGCTGGTTGAGCAGAAAGATGCAACTTACGAGGCAACCGAGGATAGCGATGTTGAATATATTAAGAATAAAGGAACACTGATCGTTGGTATCACAGAGTTTGAGCCGATGGATTATCAGGATGGCGATGAGTGGATTGGTTTCGATGCGGATATGGCCCGTATCGTTGCTGAGAAGCTTGGCGTTGAGGCACAGTTTGTAGTTATCGACTGGGACAACAAGATCATGGAGCTTGATTCGAAGAACATCGATGTTGTATGGAACGGTATGACACTGACCGATGAAGTAACTTCATCCATGGCATGCACAAACGCATACTGCAACAACGCACAGGTTGTTGTTGAACCACAGAAATAAAGGAGTAATCACAGAAGATGTTTTGGTCTGTTACGCAAACGCTGCTGAGCGGATTTGCGACTACATTTGAAATTTTTATATTTACATTGATTTTTGCACTTCCGCTCGGATTGGTATTTTCGTTCGCGCTGATGAGCAAGTTCAAGCCGCTTCGCTATCTGATGCAGTTTGTTGTGTGGGTGATCCGCGGAACACCGCTGATGTTGCAGCTGATCATTATTTTTTACGGACCGGGTATGTGGCTGAAACGCACTATCTGGAGTGGAAATGAAGCCGGACGAATTACGGCAACGGTTGTGGCTTTTGCCATCAATTATGCGTGTTACTTTTCCGTCATCTTCAAGGGCGGAATCGAGGGTGTGCCGGCGGGACAGAGAGAAGCCGGACAGGTGCTCGGTATGACGAAGACGCAGATTTTCTTTAAGATTACGTTGTTACAGATGATCAAGCGCATCGTTCCGCCGATGTCCAATGAGATCATTACGCTTGTCAAGGATACGTCACTTGCGCGAATCATCGCAGCATATGAGTTGACGTTTGCGGGCTTTTCATTTATGAAATCCGCAGGAGTGACCTGGCCACTGTTCTATACCGGTGTCTTTTATCTGGTATTTGTCGGAATCCTGACACTGCTGTTCAACTATATTGAGCGCAGACTCGATTATTTCAAGTAGGAGGACTTAGAACATGGCAATCTTAGAAGTAAATCATATTGAGAAGCATTTCGGCAAGACGCAGGTGCTTCGCGATGTCAGTTTCTCGATGGAAGAGGGAAGTGCACTTGCCATCATCGGTTCCTCCGGTTCCGGTAAGACAACGCTTCTGCGCTGCCTGAATTTTCTGGAGCGACCGAATTCGGGAACCATCACGGTAAACGGAGAGGTATTATTTGACGCATCGTTAAATCAGAGTGACAGGGATGCGGATTTAAGAAAAAAGCGCCTGCATTTTGGCATGGTATTCCAGTCGTTTAATCTGTTTCCACAGTACACGGCACTGGAGAATGTGATGCTGGCGGAGCGCCTTCTGGCGCAGGAACAACCGGGTTTTAAGCGCAATAAGAAAGAAATTCTTGCCGGAATCGAGGAGCATGCAAAGCAGCTTCTTGACCGCATGGGACTCGCGGAGCGTATGGATCATTATCCGCACCAGTTGTCCGGCGGACAGCAGCAGCGTGTCGCAATCGCCCGTGCACTGGCACTCAAGCCGGATATCCTGTGCTTTGACGAGCCGACTTCCGCACTCGATCCGGAACTTACCGGAGAGGTATTAAAGGTTATCCGCAGCCTCGCAGATCAGAAGACAACAATGATCATTGTCACCCATGAGATGGCATTTGCCAGAGATGTGGCGGATCATGTGATCTTTATGGATGAGGGCGTGATCGTGGAGCAGGGCGAGCCGCATCAGGTGATCGATAATCCGCAGGAGGAGAGGACGAAGCAGTTCTTGACTCGCTACGCCCAAGGGTAGAAGGAAAATTCGGGTTTGTCGTGATCAGGTAGGCTTTCTAAAGCGGACGATACTGGATAGATAAATAAGATAACATTCGAAAATTAGCAGTAGGTTATTCGTAACGCGACGGACTTGAATGATTTCAATGACCGGATGAACTTTCAGAGTTACGACATCGGACGATACGGTTATTTTATCGAAAAAATAGGAAAAATAGCTTCGGACTTGATTTCAGATAGACAGCAACAAGTTGTTTTGTTTGCGCTATTAGCGGACACAATGGAACTCCGAAGCAGTTTCCTATTTGTTTCGAAAAATAAGTATGGATCCGATGTCTAAAACATGGAAGCGGTGGTCATTGAATCATTTCAAGTCCTGATCCGTTAGAATGCTACTGCTAATTTTCTTTTTAATATTTATAAATCCGGT
>CAKRKX010000039.1 GCA_934358675.1 uncultured Agathobacter sp.
CTCCAGAGCGATCCTTGCGACCTCTCTGCGGATTGGATCAAAGCTTGATAAAATGACAGCCTCCGGTGTATCATCAATGATCAGATCTACACCGGTCAATGTCTCAAGGGTACGGATGTTACGTCCCTCACGTCCGATGATACGTCCCTTCATCTCATCGTTAGGAAGCTGTACTACTGAAATTGTCGTCTCAGAAACATGATCCGCAGCACATTTCTGGATTGCAGTAACAACATACTCCTTCGCTTTCTTGGAGACTTCTTCTTTTGCCTGAGCCTCCATCTCTTTGATCATCTTTGCAGTGTCAATTTTTACATCTTCTTCAACGGTTTTTAAAAGGAATTCTTTTGCTTGTTCAGAGGTTAATCCGGAGATTCTCTCCAGTTCCTGTACTCGCTGTTCATTGAGCTTTGCTATCTCAACTTTCTGCTTCTTTAACTCTTCTTCCTTGGTGTTAAAGCTGGCTTCGCGCTTCTCCATCGCTTCGAGCTTCTTATCCAGATTTTCTTCCTTCTGGACGATACGACGCTCGTTACGCTGAATTTCGTTTCTGCGTTCCTTGATCTCTTTGTCGAGTTCATTCTTGGAACGAATGGTCTCTTCCTTGATCTCAAGAGTCGCTTCGCGCTTCTTTGCCTCCGCTGTCTTTACAGCTTCGTCAATGATGCCTCTCGCCTTCTCCTCCGCATTACCGATCTTCGTGTTTGCGACACGCTTATGGTATTCTACAGAGATAAACCAGGTAGCAATTGCAGTAATTATAAGTGTGATAACAACAGCTATAATAATCTGCAGCACAGGAGCACCTCCTTTATTAAATTTTCATTGTACATATAACAAAAAGAAACTCTTTCTATGTCATAAACTTACAACATAACAATTTTATCCTTTTTGCTTAATTATGTCAAGGTATTCGAGTTTGTTTTGTGCAACTTTGGAAAACTCTCAAGAAAATCCCTTCATTGCACGCATAATCTCATTGCTTCGAAATCCACGCCGCAACAGGAATTGATAAATTCGCCGAAATTCTTTCTCGTCCGTTGCTTCCCCCGCATAATTTTTCTTTTCGAGAAGACGGCGGATCTGCTCGATCTCCTCCGCCTCATATTCATCCTCCAAAGCCTGTGCAATAAGTTCCCGGTCAATCCCTTTCTGTGAAAGCTTCATCCGGATCTGCATCTTACTCAACCGCTCCTGATGAAGCCGCACATAAGTACTTGCATAACGCAGATCGTCAATATAATGATAGCGCTTCACATACTCGATCGCCGCATCGATACATTCCTCCGGATAGCCACCGGTCTTCAGCTTATCCCGGAGCTGATGCTCCGTGCGATCCATCCGTTCCAGAAGATGCATCGCGCGCTTCGTTGCCCGCCTGGCAATTACCTCATCAAGAAGCTTATGATACATCTCTTCCTCGATGCCGGCATCCGGAGCAAGATGAAATTGTTTTGCCTCCGAGCGATACAAAGAAAGCTCCGCACCGTTATCAAAACGGATACGGAGCTTTCCCTTGCCCAGAGCCTCATACTCTGTCACATAGATCATAAATTAAGCATCCTTACCTGCATCAACGCTCTCTGTGTCTTCTGCCTCCTCATCGGTATCCTCTGCAAAATAATGTTCTCTTACCCGTTCCTCGATCATCTTGCAGAATTCCGGATTCTCGCGCAGATAAGTCTTGGCGTTCTCACGTCCCTGACCGATCTTGTCGCCCTCATACGCATACCACGCACCGGACTTGCTGATGATTCCTACATTTGCTGCCAGATCAAGGATATCGCCTTCCTTGGAGATTCCCTGTCCGAACATGATATCAAACTCTGCCTCTCTGAATGGCGGAGCCACCTTGTTCTTAACAATCTTTACGCGGGTATGGTTACCGATCACTTCACCCGCCTGCTTTAACGCTTCCACTCTGCGGACATCCAGACGCACGGATGCGTAGAACTTGAGCGCACGTCCACCGGTCGTCGTCTCCGGATTACCGAACATCACACCAACCTTCTCACGCAGCTGGTTGATAAAGATAACGATACAGTTGGACTTGCTGATAACACCGGTCAGCTTACGAAGCGCCTGACTCATCAAACGCGCCTGCAGACCTACGTGGGAGTCACCCATATCTCCGTCGATCTCCGCCTTCGGAACTAACGCTGCAACCGAATCGACGATCACGATATCAACCGCACCGGAACGCACCATTGTCTCTGTGATCTCGAGCGCCTGCTCACCGCAGTCCGGCTGGGAAATGTACAGATTATCGATATCTACACCGATATTCTTCGCATATACCGGATCCAGCGCATGCTCCGCATCGATAAAGCCTGCGATACCGCCTCTCTTCTGCACCTCTGCCACACAGTGAAGGGCAACCGTTGTCTTACCACTGGACTCCGGTCCGTAGATCTCAATGATTCGTCCCTTCGGGAGTCCTCCGAGTCCCAATGCAATATCAAGACTTAAGGAACCGGTCGGAACCGTCTCAACGTTCATGTTCGCGGAATTGTCACCGAGCTTCATGACGGATCCCTTGCCATACTGTCTCTCAATCTGCGCGATCGCAGCATCCAATGCTTTTAATTTATCTTCTTTTGCCATAACAGTCTCCTTTGTACGAACTTATGTTCGTTTCTATGTTCTAATAGTAGTATACTTTGGTCGCATTGTCAATCATTTATTTTAAAATCGTATTGGGGAATAAAAAGACAGTTGCTCCTGCAACTGTCCTTATTATATCGACGAACGTTCCCGTTGTCAACCGTATTCTATTCCTGTTCTGCCAGAGTGTTCAGATAGCCCGTGATCGTATCCTTGTTCTGCAGGCCGATCATCTTCTGCTGAAACAGACCGTACTTCATAAACACAAGTGTCGGAATACTTGTGATCTGATAATTAAGCGCCAGAGACGGCTGCTCATCCACATTCACCTTACAGATCTTCACTTTGTCGCCCATCTCCTGCGCGATCTCCTCCACGATCGGAGACTGCATCTGACACGGTCCGCACCATGTTGCCCAGAAATCGATGAGCACCGGCACCTTTGCTGCCAGAACTTCCTGCTCAAAATTGTCTTTTGTCAATGTCACTACACCCATTGTAATTCCTCCTTTGTAACAACACTGCTTTAGTTCGTACCAAACTCAGCCAGAACAAGACCCTCGTTTCGGTCGAGCACCATGCCGACACTCCACGCATTGACAAACAGAAGGAGCGGATTGCCCTTCATGTCGATGATCTTCTTCATATCGGATGTTCCGGTCAGGTTATCGATATCCACCTCGTCCTTGTTCTCGATCCAGCGGATATGCTCATACGGCAGGTTCTCCAGACGGATCTCCACATTGTACTCGTTCTCGAGACGGAATTTTAATACATCAAACTGGAGTACGCCGACAACGCCGACGATGATCTCCTCCATGCCGCCTTTGTACTCCTGGAAGATCTGGATTGCACCTTCCTGCGCGATCTGTGTCACGCCTTTGACAAACTGCTTACGCTTCATGGAATCCACAAGGCGCACGCGCGCAAAATGCTCCGGTGCGAACGTCGGGATGCCCTCAAAGCGGAACTTGTCCTTCGCAGTGGTAAGCGTATCACCGATCGAGAAGATACCCGGATCGAAGATACCGATGATATCGCCCGCATACGCTTCCTCCACGATCTTGCGTTCATCCGCCATCATCTGCTGCGGCTGCGCAAGCTTGATCTGCTTGTCTCCCTGCACATGGTACACTTCCATTCCGGCGGTAAACTTTCCGGAACAGATCCGCATAAAAGCGATACGGTCTCTGTGATTTTTGTTCATATTCGCCTGAATCTTGAATACGAAAGCCGAGAAATCCTCACCGAACGGATCGATTTCTCCGATATCAGACTTACGTGCCATCGGCGCATAGGTCATCTGTAAAAAGTGCTGCAAAAATGTCTCCACACCAAAATTTGTCAGCGCAGATCCGAAAAATACCGGCGACAGCTGTCCCTTTGTCACAAGATCCATGTCAAACTCGGCACTCGCTCCGTCGAGAAGTTCGATCTCATCGTCGAGCTGCGCCTTTTTGTCCGCACCGATCTCATCGACCAGAGCCGGATCATCGATATCGATGATCTTCTCGGAACCTTCCTTTGTTCCCTTGAGCGTATCGGCAAATGTCATGACTTTCCGGGTGTTCCGGTCATAGACACCCTTAAATTCCTTACCGGAACCGATCGGCCAGTTGATCGGACAGGTTGCGATACCGAGCTCGTTCTCAATGTCATCGAGAAGCTCGAAGGTGTCGTTGGCATCGCGGTCCATCTTGTTGATAAAGGTAAAAATCGGAATATGGCGCATGACGCAGACCTTGAAAAGCTTACGTGTCTGCGCCTCAACGCCTTTGCTCGCATCGATGACCATGACGGCAGAATCCGCTGCCATCAGTGTACGATATGTGTCCTCCGAGAAATCCTGATGTCCCGGTGTATCCAGAATGTTGATACAGTAACCGTCGTAATTAAACTGTAACACGGAAGAAGTAACCGAGATACCTCTCTGCTTCTCGATCTCCATCCAGTCGGACACAGCGTGCTTTGCAGTCGCTTTACCCTTTACCGAACCGGCCTGATTGATGGCACCTCCGTACAGAAGGAACTTCTCGGTCAGTGTCGTCTTACCGGCATCCGGGTGGGAAATAATTGCAAAAGTACGTCTTTTTTCTATTTCTTTTCTTAAGTTGCTCACAATAATCCTCCAAAACTTGATATAAATGCATATCAAGTTTTATATTACCCTAAAAAATATGTATTTTCAACCATTTATTGAATCGGTGTGATCACAATGTTCTCTGCAGCCACTCCCGTTTTGCGTTTTACGATATCCTCAACCTGCGCGCGCTTGGCATCCGTTACATCGCCCATATCAAGCACGACATCGCACTCCTCTTCGGTAATGCTGACCACAACATTGGTAAAACCTTTGGCCTCAAGCATCATCTCCGCGCTCGATTCCTTCTCCGCAAGATCCGTCATCGCAACCATCTCGTCGATTGCTGCCTGTTTCTGCGCCTCGTCGATGGTCGTACTGTCAATGATCGCCTGCAGCGTCTCTTTATTCTTTGAGCGCACCTGCTCACGGTTCAGTTTCACTTTGGCAGCATAATCCGCACTCGCCGCCACCGCACTCGTAAGCACCGTCTCCCCCGGATTTTCCACATCCTCAGTCGATGCGAGCGCCACACTCTCACCGTCTCCGATGTCAGAAGCGATATCATCGTAATTGTCTCCCGCCGCATCAAGGATCGCATCCTGATCCGTATTTACCACCGTTTTCGCCTCGTCCTCTCCTCCGTTTTTACGGTCGTAGCTCACATATCCGGCGATTGCGATCAACACCGCAAGTGTTGTAATAACAACCTGATTTTTATGAATGATTTTCTTCACAGCTATTCCTCCTGCACTGACATTTTAACTACTTTCACTTTATGCGCTTCAAGGTCAAATAATGACTGTATCGCATCGGTTATTTGCGTGATCACGCCCGGCCGGTCTCCGCCCTGTGCAACCACGACCACGCCCTCCACTTTTGGGCGCTCCTTTTGGATCACATAAGGGACCTTGCCGTCCCCCGAATCATAGATCACAGTCGTCTCCTCACGCGTTTTCTCCTGTGTCTTTATGTCTTTATCCAAATGCGTCAGTCCATCATCACTCAGCGTGAGCATCACGCGTGCTCTGCCCACACCGTCCATGCTCTCCACGAGTTCCTTCAGCTGTTCTTCAAGCGTCTGCACGTAAGCCGGATCCGACTGGATCTGTGCCGTGTCAAAAGCCTGATCCTTTATCCGGCTTTCCTCCTCTGACAGCGTCTTTTCCTGCTTCCTGCCGCCTTTTTCTCCGGTCGGAATAAGCACGATCAGAACGAGAATTCCGATCAGGATCAGCACGATCCCATCCGTTTTACTCTTCGCTTTGAAATGCTTTGTCATCCAGTCCTTCATGCTGCCAAAACCATGCAAAGATATCCTCCCCCTTTCCCTCGTAAGTCTGTTGTTGCATCTGTTCTATGACGGTATCCATCTGCCGCCTCGTCTCAGCCCTCACATCCTTCTGCAGAAAACCAAGCACCGGTTTCATCAGTACCGCGATCATGAGCGCACTCACGAAAAAGCGAAAGTAATTCCGATAGCTTTCCTGCGGTGCCAGATAGGAAAACAGGTACAGCACCAGCAGAAAAATAAAATAGTTTTTTACAAATTCTACGATCGTATCCACTGATCTCTCCTAATAAATAAAGCTTGTCGATGCACTGATCATGGCGATGGTGATAAAGAAGTACAGCACCGCATCGGACAGTATCTTACAATAGATACCGCTTCCGCGCCCGACTCCAGCCACACATTCCACGATCCGTTTATCGCAAAACGGTTCCAGAAGCGCCGCCACCACGCGGTACATCACCGTAAAACAGAAAACGCTGACCAGCGGCGCCACGCTTATAATAAGAAGTACGACAAGCGCCGCCGCGCCCACACTGTTTTTGATCATGATCGCACAGCCGAGAAGCAGTTCTCCGGTCGCACTCACCGTGTTTCCCACCCCCGGAATCGACTGAAATCCGTGATATAAACTGCTCGTTGCAAGTCGATCCTTTGCGGGCGTCAGGAGGGATTGCACCACGCCAAGCCCCGCCACCGCCGCCAGCCCGAATTTGAGCGTCCCCCGCACCGCACTGCCGATCAGTTCCGCAAGCTTTCGAAAACGGCTCTCCTCAAACAGATGATCCATCGTGATGAAAAGTACATAGATATGTACCCCCGGAATGAACACAAACTTCATGGCGATCTCAAGCAGATAGATCATGCCGAATGCCACCTCGTAAAAAAAGCCTGCACTTGCCGCATTGCCGGATAGCAGAAGTGTCGCCGCGTACGTCGGAATAAACGCAGTCATAAATGACACCATCCGATCCAAGCCCTCCTCCACCACACTTCCGATCAGCGTGAATGACTGCAGGAGCAAAAGCACGATCCCGGTGTACACCATAAAAAATCCCATATCCGACACATAGCCCTGCCGCGTCACCAGAAGCTTTCCGAACAGTGCAAAAAGCAGCGACACCACAATGATCTGATAGAAGATCGGCTTTACCTCCGCCAGTTCATAAAAAAACAGGTCAAACACATACTCACAGATCATCGACGCATCCAATCCATCCGCCCCTTCCGTGGCAAACGCTTTCGCCAGATCGCTAAACTGCAGCTTCTGCGGCAACTTGTCCTCCTCCACCGTCGCATCCACCTCATCCAGTTGCATTTCATCCATCAGCTCCTGCACATAATCCTGCGCCTGTACTTTCTGCGGAACGCCAAGAATCCCGACACTTATCATCAGCATCACCACGATTTTCTTTGCCCAGTTTCTCATCTACAAAAAATTCTCCAGAACATCCACAAGATACATCAGCTCCGGCACACTCAGCGCGATAATGGACAGCTTCGCAAAAAGCTCGACCTGTCCCGCAACCGAGGAATACCCCGACTCCCTGCAAAAGGAAGCCGCAAACTCCGCCACATACGTGATTCCAAGCATTTTAAACAGAGGAACCAGATATGCCGCATCGATCGGCAGCTCCGCGATCAGTCCGTTCAGGAAATCAATGACCGTGCGCATCCGCGCCAGCGCATACACAAAAATGATCATCCCCGCGACAAGAACGATCAGCAGCGCAAACTCGCCTTTTTCCCGGCGAAGCGGCATCGCCGCCACGATCGCCACGATCGCGATCAATCCGATTCTGACCATCATCACATGACAAAAAGCGTTTCCATTGTTTCAAACAGTTCGCTGATATACGGAACGATCCAGAACAACACGATGATCAGTCCCGCGAGGCTCAGCAGAAACGCCTGCTCCTCTCTGCCGCTGTGTTTTAAAACCTGGCTCAACACAGTTACAACGATTCCTACCGCGGCAATTTTAAATATGATTGTTACTCCCATATCATCCCTTTCCGCCGTCTAAAGCAACAGGATCACGAGCATGATGCCCGTCAGCATTCCGACCGGCATATAAACTTTACGTTTCTCGCGGTAACTCTTTCGTTCCTCCTCCATCACCTCTTCCATCTGCCGGATGCACGCACTCACGCACTGTATGGCCTCCTCTCGGTTTGTTCCAAAGAAGCTTTCTCCCGCACGCACAAGGATCGCGAATGCTTCCTTCGGTAAGCCGATCTGTCCCTCATGCTTTTTGAGTACGTTTTGCCATGCGCTCTGCCCCATCGGGTCGGTGTGCATGACGAGCATCGCTTTTACCTCGTCCGTAATTTGTTTCAGGCAGTTTTTCGCATACGGATACGTGTCAAAGAAATCCATCACCCGCATCCGTTTCATCTTTAATGCATATTCCCAGCTTCGCAAAAAGCGTAAAAGCTCACGCATCAAATCCTCCCTCTGGCTCACGCACTCCGTCCAATGCCGCAGCAGCACGAAACATCCGGTCAGAATACAGATGCTCCCCGCTAATTTTCCCATAGTTTTTCTCCCTGCCCGTCATACACGCAGAAGGTTCTTTTCGCTCCGTATCGCTTTAATTCGATCCATCGGACCGAATCCCGGCTCCCGCTTTCATCCGCCAGGCGCATTTTTCGTTGTGCTTCTTCGATGTTCCCCGCGTGCACGGTTCCAAGCACATACACCCCGCTGTGCATCGCTTCGCGCACCGCCTCAAGATCCGCATTTTCCCCCAATTCATCGACCACGATCATTTCCGGAGACATGGATCGAAGCAGCATGCGCATTCCCACGCTTTTCGGACAGTTATCAAGGACATCGCACCGCTCTCCCAGATCATTCTGCGGCACGCCCCTGTGACACGCCGCAATCTCCGAGCGTTCATCCACCACACCGACCTTGTACCCTCTATGTAATCCTTCTCCACTCGACAGGATCCGGATCAGATCCCGCAGATAACTTGTCTTTCCTACCCCCGGCCCCGAGAACAGGATCGTGTGATACCAGCCCTCACCGCACCGCATCCACGGTATCAGGTTCGCCGCACAGCCTCGCACTTCATGCGCAACTCTTATATTGACGGCACTGATATCACTCACGCAATCTGTCACCGTCCCTCCTGCTTCCCTGTGGCAGCTCGCCCGCCCGCTGATCCCGACTCTATGTCCGCCTTCGATCGTAAAAAAGCCCTGTCGCATTTCCTCCTCCATGGCATACGGCGAATATCCCGTCAGGTAGTTTAAGCATTCCCTCATCTGCATCCGTGTTACCACCGCATACCGCTGTATTTTTGCATCTCCCATCACGATTTCAAGTGGCTGTCCCACCCGAAGCCGGATTTCCTCCGCATTTTCTATCGTATCCCTATCTATATTTTTCCGCTGTTCCATCGGAAGATACCTTACCATCTCCATTACTACCACCTCCAACTATTGCTCTTTTTTCGCCGCTTCTTAAACTTATGTAGGGTCCGCGTCCGCGCCTTATGATTTTTACTAGTCATCCAAAATTACGAATTTGGCGCAGCAGACATTTCCCTTTTTCTATGATTTATGTCCGCCAAAGTTTGGACAATTCCGAAGGCGGCTGTTCGCCGAGACATCAAATGCGTCCGTAGCATTTGTGTCCGGCGGACACCGCCACGGAATGGTTCAAACGTTGTCGTACACAAAATTTAAGGGAAATGTTCTGCTGCTGACAAATTCAGCAATTTTGTCTGAAACCGCAAAAATCATAAGGCGCGGACGCTTCCCCCTACACAAATTTCAAAAATATTGCGAAAAAAAGAGCCATAGGGGATTGTCCCTATGACTCATGTATATGTGGTAATCTGTATTTGTATGCGTAAAATTTACATGCGATCCGGTGCCGAGAAACCGAGCACATCGATACAGGTCTCAAGCACACTCTTGGTCAGCATCAGAAGGCTGATATAAGAATCCTTGATCGACTCGTCTTCCTGCGCAAGAATCTTGTTCTCGTGGTAGAAACCGTTGAACGCATTGGCAAGCTCGTAGATGTATGCACAGATCTTATGCGGAGCAAGTTCCTCGTATGCATTCTCCATCATTGCATTAAAGCGTGACAGAACGAGCATCAGATTCTTCTCACTTGCAGAATGTGCCGGCAGGATCGCTCCGTTCGGAAGTGCCTTACCGTTTGCCTGATACTTCGCAAGGATCGACTTGATACGAACGATCGTGTAGAGGATGTATGGTCCCGTGTTTCCTTCGAAAGAAGTGAAACGCTCGATATCAAAGATGTAATCTTTGCTTGCCTGGTTGGAGAGGTCACCGTACTTGACAGCGGCAAGTGCTACCATCCTGGCAGTCTTCTTTGCTTCCTCGTCACTGATCTCAAGGTTCTCTTTCTCCTTCTGGTTCTCAGTGATCTTCTTGAGCATCTCCTCATTGATCTCATCGAGGAGATATTCCAGACGCATAACACCGCCGTCTCTTGTCTTGAACGGCTTTCCGTCCTTGCCGTTCATCGTACCGAATCCGATATGGGTAAGCGATACGCTGTCGTCCACCAGTCCTGTCTTTCTCGCACAACGGAATACCTGGATAAAATGCATGCTCTGTCTCTGGTCTGCCAGATAGATGATGCTGTCCGGGTTGTAATCCTGCATACGCATTACGATCGTTGCAAGATCCGTTGTACTGTAGAGTGATGCTCCGTCGGATTTCAAAATGATACAAGGTGGAATCTCCTTCGTATCGGTATCTTCCTTTACATCAACGACCAGCGCTCCCTCACTCATGTAAGCAAAGCCCTTGTCCTTCATCATCTGAACCATATCCGGGATATACGGCTGTGCGTCCGACTCGCCCTTCCACAATTCAAATGATACATTTAAGTTATCATAATTCTTCTTTAAGTCCGTTACGGAAACATTTAAGATATGCTCCAGTAATGCACGGTATCCGCGTCTTCCAGCCTGAAGCTCACTGGTCGCCTCCATCGCAGCCTCACGGAACGCATCATCTTCCTTGCTCTTCTTGCTGGCTGTCGGATAGATATCCTCCAGTTCGGAGATGTCAAAAGGAGCTTCCTTCGGATACTCGCCCTCATAATCTGCATCAAAATAAACCAGCTCCGGCTTGCGCTCCTTCAGTTCCACAATGATGAGTCCCATCTGCAGACCCCAGTCACCCAGATGCACATCACCGATCACATTGTGTCCCATAAACTTGCCGATGCGCTTCACGCTCTCTCCGATGATCGCAGAACGAAGATGTCCTACATGAAGAGGCTTTGCAACGTTGGCTCCGCCGTAATCCACGATGATCGTCTTCGGATTCTCTGCCTTGTCGCAGCCGAATCGTCCGTCATCTTCTTTCATGGAAGTTACAATGGATGCAAGATAATCCTTGCTCAGTTTCAGGTTGATAAATCCCGGTTTCACAGACTCCACGCTCTCAAACATCGCGTTGTCCTGTAAGCGTTCCGCAATCTTATCCGAGATCATAAATGGTGCACATTTATATTCCTTTGCAGCCGCCATCGCACCGTTACACTGGTACTCACATAAGTCCGGGCGGTTGGATAATGTCACTTTTCCGTATTTTGCATCGTATCCGTTGTCCGTGAACGCTTTCGTCACTTCCGCAGAGATGCTTTCGATCAATGTCTTCATACTACTCTCCTATTCACTAGTCTAGGGACTATTCTATACATTCCCCTTGGAATTGTCAACGAATTCACGTCTTATGTGCTTATGCGCATACAAATCCTGATCCGCGTTCTTATAGAGTTCTTCAAATTCAATGCCGGGCTTGCCCCAGCTGACTCCGTATGAAAAGTTCAGTACTCCGATACGATCCCCCGGCACAGCGATCTGCACAAACTCGCGCTCGACCTGCTTCATAATATTCGGAAGTCTTCTCTCAATCTCTGCATGTCTGCAATAGATGGCAAATTCGTCGCCGCCCATTCGTCCTACGAACGCATCTCCGGCAAAATTCCGCTGCAGAATATGTACCAGACGAATCAGTACCTGATCTCCGAAATCATGCCCGTAGGTATCATTGATCTGCTTAAAATAATCTACATCCATCATAATAAAGAGCACTTTCTGTTTCTCCTTAAGATTCCGCAGATCATGCTCGATCGTCTGAATGAGTGTCGCACGATTAAACGCTCCCGTCATCATATCCATCCGCGAACGCACTTCCGCACTCGCATAATAGTAATAGATAAACGACTGCATGATTCCAATCAGGACAAAGAGTGCAAACTGCGCCACAACAAACTGCACCAGCAATGCCTGTAACACATCCCTCGATGTTTCTCCCGGCATAACGTCATAGATCTGGACAATATCATCGATCCCGTTTCTGAAATTCATGCACACGCTAAATCCCAGAATGCCGATCACAATCAGTGCGACCCACTGCCAATATATGACCTTCGTATATTTACTTGCCAGAACCCCTTCCCGGACTTTGTCGATTTTGTCCTTAACCCAGGCCGATTCACACATATAGTGCAGCAAGACGACAGCAATCACAGAACAAATCATTTCAATTTCCATACCGTTTGTATGCCAGCTGCTGACAGGACTCCACCATTTGACCCCGGCTTCCGGGAAAAGCCACTGCATCATGCCGAATACCAGCAGAATGTGTAACATTTGTGCACCGATCGTTGCCAATGTGACCCAAAGGACTCTGTATCTGCCGGCCTTCTTTGCTTTCGCATAGAGCAGTCCTGCCACAAATCCCAAAAGAATTCTCGGAACCAGGCACAATAAAACACTCTGTGTCGGCGCCCCGCTACGAACCGGTGAAAACATAAGATCTATGTATGTGGCTTCCGTCGTCACGATCGTGGCTTTCCACATGCCGGTCAGGCCAAAAATGATGCCGGCAGCACTTCCCTCCCACGGACCAAGCAGATAAGCAGCCGCCAGTACAACCAACGACACAATTGTGATTGAGATATAATCCAGCCGGATATATCCCCATGCGGAAAAGGCCAGCATAATCTCCAATGCGATCAGTGCCGCCAATTCATAATAGTATAAAATTCCTCTACGTTTTTTCTCTTCCACGTAAATCCGCTTCCTTACTTACGATTCGACAATAGCCTCCATCACTTTAAAGTGACGAAGGCTATATATCAGTCTTGCTATTATTATATAAAGTTAGACGAATCTCGTCAAGCATTCTTTCCTGTCAATTTTCTCATTTTTGCCACAGAGTCTCAGACACTTGCACTTCTGCGGTAACGGTTCAGACAGGCATAGATTTCCTGCGCTCTCGGGATCGCATAACCGCCGGAGATTTCCTCTCTTCCGCAGGTGAACCCAAGTCCTTGCTCTGCAATCTTTTGCATCAGATCTTCCGCAATATCCGAAACGGTTTTCTGTCCGTCCACCTCGTGCTCCACCACATATTTCAACAGAATGCCGAGTGCCGCGGTCTGCTCTGTGTCCACGATCTGCTCGAGATAGCGAAGCTCCACGTTCTGTCTGCCGAGCGCAAAGCCTTCTTTTCCGAGAATCTTTAATTTCAGCCGCTCCGGCTCATCGTTTCTCACTCTTCCGCTGCGGTAATCCCTGCGCTTTGTCGCACCGTTCTTATCTATCGTCATCACGCGGTAACTCTCCGGCATCACAAACGCATGTGCCGCCTCCTGCTGCACCGGATACTCCCTGCAGAGTTCCTTCGCCTTGTCCGTGATGTCAAGCGGAACATAACTGTCCATCTGGATCACCGTGTCCGCGATATGGAAGAATGCACCCGAACTTCCCGCAACAAGGATCGTCGAGATTCCCGCTTTCTCATAGAGGTCGCGCGCCCTGCTTAAAAATGGCGTGATCGGTTCCTTGTCCGGACTTACCACCTTCTGCATGAACGCGTCGCGCACCATAAAGTTGGTCGCCGATGTGTCCTCATCCAGCAGGAAAAGGCGGCTCTTGCTCTCCATTCCCTCCACGATGCCCGCCGCCTGCGATGTGCTTCCGCTGGCATCCTCCGTGGAGAACCGATGCGTGTCCTTGTGATTCGGCAGGTCATTGATGAACATGGAGATATCCACATCCTTGATAAAACGTCCATCCTCCGCACGGAGCTTGAGCGCCGTCTCATCCGCGATCACAAACGCTCTGCCGTCCCCCGCAATATGGTTGTACACACCGAGCTGCAATGCCTGCAAAAGCGTCGACTTTCCGTGATAGCCGCCTCCGACGATCAGTGTGATTCCTTCCGGCACACCCATTCCGGTAATTTCTCCCCTGTGAGGAAGTGCGATCGTTACCCGGAGGGATTCCGGCGAATGAAATGCCACACTGTCCTTCATCGGTTTTTGTGACACACCGCTCTCTCTCGGAAGAATGGCACCGTCCGCAACAAACGCCACAAGTTTTCGCGCTCGAAGCTCCTTGCGAAGAGCCTGCTGATCCTCGGCAAGCTCGATCGCAGCTTTTACGCTTTTTGCATCCAGATTCTTATAATAGAAGGAGCGTCTTACACACTCCGGCAGATATTCAAAGAGGATCTTGTGCAGTTCTCTCGCATTGATCGTTCTTCCGTTTGCCGGAAAGCCGATCGAAAAACGCGCGGTAATCCCATCTTCTCTTACTTCGCACGCCGTCCGCTTCAACACTTCCTGCCCACAGTGCGTGACGGAGATCAATCCGCTTTTACCGGAACCTTTCGCCTTAAACGTATAGCGGTCCACCTCGCGCGCAAACACGCGTGTCAGATGATCCGCAAGCGCGGTGCGCGTCACATCATTCTTCACATATTCGAGCGGGAATCCCGCCTGTTTCGCATCTACCGACACATGCACCTGTGAGGGAGCCGCAAACGGGTCTCCCTGCACATGGTCGATCACAAACGTATATCCGTCGAACCGGTACGCGCCGCGAAGCGACTTGTAAGCCGGATAACTCTTATGGTCAATGCTGTTAAGCTGTTGTTCTAACTGACGTTCTGATTGCATATGATAACTCCTACTGATCTCTCAGATCCTTTTTCTTAAGCAGTGCGGACGTATCGAGTACCGCTTCCTCCTGCTTCTTTTTCTTCTTCGAAGTCCGTTTTGCCTTTGCAGATGCTTTCCTGCTTTCCGACTCATGCTGCGTTGTAGCTGTTGCAATATCGGATGCATTTTCACCTGATGCGTCTGCACCGGTTGTCTTTGCATCCACGACGCCCTGTGCGGACTTCTTCTTATCAGAAGTTATTATAGCTTTATTCTTATGCTTCGTCCAGCGACTCTTGATCCACCGGTACAACCGGCTGTCCTGCGGAACGAACGCAAATCTGCGCATCGCCACGTCCAGAAGGAACCAGAGGATTGCAACGATCAGAAGCCACTTCGACAGATCGTACGCCGCGCGGGACGTCGTCTTTAATTTCTTCCAGAACGAATCACCCGGCTTTATCACCTTGCCGTAACGGTTCACAAAACTAAGAAAACTCTCGTTGTCCGCCGCAAACTTGTACTCGTCCGAATACTGTGCGACCGCCGCCGTGGTGATGGCATTTTTCAGTTCGCCGTCATCGCTTCTTCGCACACTCAAATTATAGATACCCGGAATATCCGTATCGATCTTCGCCTCGTACTCGCCCGGTGCACGCGCCGGAAGCTTCACCGAGTGCGTCTCGCCGTCCGGATCAGTGTAGACCGCCTCGACCGTCGTGCGCTCTCCGTAATCCTGCGCCTTATAGTGAAGCGTTGTCACCTCGCCACTCGTCTGCACATCCAGAGAATCCTCGCCGAGTGCCGCATTGCCGGAACTGTAATCGATGATACGTTTCCAAAGCTGCACATAATCGTCATTTCCCGCAAATCCGGCGGTCCACTTGTTTGTCACATCCGTGTTCCATGCAACCGTGTGACCCAAACCGTACTGCATCACAGACAGGATCGGATCATCCTTGTCCGATGCAAAAAGCACATTTGCCGCGCTCTTCGGTGTTACGCTAATGTAGCCCTTGATCTTCGGTATGCCGTCCGCAAACAGCCCCCGCGTGATCGCGTTGGACGAATTGACGGCAAGCGAGAAGGTTCCGTTCTGGATATACGTCTCTCCGCTTAAGAGAACCTCCTGTGCGAAGATCTTCGGCATGTCGGTTCCGTTATCGCAGTAATAGTAACGTCCGCCACATCCACGCGCAACCTGCTCAAGCAGTGACTTATCCGAATACTCTCCGACTGCCACCGTCGAAAGAGTAACCCCTTTTTCCTTGTAATCATTTATAATGCCCGCAAAGTTGCGGTCCTCACCCTGTCCATCCGTCAATAATACGACGTGCTTGATGTCTGCATCGCATTTTACGATCTCGCTTAATGCCGCATTTAACGCAGGCTTGATCGTTGTTCCTCCACCGTCCGGAATCGTCTCGATTCTCTTATGGATTGCGTCTTTGTCATCCACTTTTGTAATCGGAAGCTGCCAGTCGTAGCGGTCGTCGAACGTGACCACGCCGACATAGTCATTTTCTGTCAGTTCATCCACGGCATGGTTGGCAGCCGTGATCGCAAGATCCAGATTCGTTGCACCGGAATCGGAATCGCCTTCACCGGACATACTTCCCGAATGGTCAATGACCATGACCATCGCAAGGGACGGCACCTCATTCGTGCTGCGTGGCATCATGTCGACCGGAAGAATATCCTCGAGGACCGTATTGCGGTACAGGCCCAGCCCGAAGCTCTCCTCTCCTCCGGCTGCCACCAGTCCGCAGCCGTAATCCTTCACATAGGTATCGAGAAGATTGACAAACTCCTCCGGCAGATCGTCCATATGCACATTTTCCAGAATCACACTCTTGTATTTTAACAGGCCCTCAAGCGTTGTCGGTGCACCTGCCGACGGAACCACCTTGTAGTTGCATCCCGCACTGTCCAGAAGTGCCGCAAAATTCGTGGAATCCTCGTTTGCACCGCACACAACGAGAACCTTCGGCAGCGAATCGATGACCGAGTAGGCGTTAAACGTGTTGTTCTCCTCGCACGTATCGCCTTTGGCATTCACTTTCACACTGAAACTTTCAATGTTCTCACCGGACACTTTCTGCTTTAACACAAACGAATTACTTCCCTTGTTCAGATGCACCGAAGTCGTGGACTTCTTCGCATTGCCCATCCAGATTTCCAGATCCGCATCCGTCTCATAATTGCTCATCACGGAAACTGTCATGGAATACGCATCGCCCGCATACAGGTAACTCGGCATCTCCACATTGTCGATGTAAGCGTCCTTGCCCTGCGCCATATCGTAGACGACAGAGAGCAGTTCCACACCGCGCGTGAGGACAGCCGATGCCGTATTATCAATGTTTCCACGCGTCTGCCGTCCGTCCGTGAGAATCACGAGTCGTCCCGCACTGCCCTCCGGAATCATCGAAAGTCCGCGTGAGATGGCCTCCTCGAGATTGGTTGCTGTCCTATCCGGTGTCGAGAGGATGCCCGCAAAATGCTTTTCCTTCGTCACAAACTGTTCCACCATCGGCTTCTTGCCGAATGTCACGATGCCGTACTGGTTGCCGCCCGGCATCTGCTTGATGGCATCCCCGATATAACTGTCCATATCCGAGAGATTGGATTCATTGCTCGTCGAGGCATCCACAAGAAAAATCGTTGTATTGACATCTGCCCGCTTCGGAACTGTGATTCCGATCGCCGCAAGCACAAGCAAAGCCAGACCGACAAGCCTCACACCGAGATAGAATTTACCACGATAGCGCATCTGCTTCACATACACAATCCACTCAAGGATCAGCAATAACAGGATCAGCACGATCACAAGGCTTCGCACAGATTTTCTCGTCATTCCGCTTTGCGCCGTCACACCGTCTCCGGTCGATTTCGCGATAACGGAACCATCCGACTGCGTGCCTGTTGCAAAACGCACCACATACGACTCCGTCTTATCGCCCGCCGTAACCTCGTAGAGTCCCGCTTTATCCGTATTTGTTTCCAGTGTGCTGACATCCACATCGGACTGCGGATGGTACACGATCTTCTCGCCTGCCGTATACACATTCTGTGCCAGAAGGGAACTGTCATTTAAGAAGCTGAGCGCATTTGCCATAAAGACCGGGAACTCCGCCTGCAGCGGAAAATCCGACTCGCGCAGATCAAATCCGACTACCACCACGCGCAGGCCATCGTGCTCGCCGTAATAACCGGCACACTTCTTTCCTGCCCACAGGAATCCGGTCGCCCACTCCGGCACCTCGTAGGTGTACGTCTCATTCACACCGATGGTAAAATCCTTGATTCCCGATGTAATCTCAGTATCCGACACGGTCAAAGCAACATGCTCCTCCCTGCCGGTGGCATCCGTCGCATCGGCAAACACGATGCGGCTTAACGCTTCCTTCTGCTGATCGGCAGTTCCCGCGTCGTAGATGCGCGCTCTCGTATCGTCCGCCTCAAGTGTGCTCTCACTCTTCGCCTGCACCAGACTCTCTCCGCTGACCGCCTCATACGCTTTTGCGATATAAGTATTGCCTTTGCCGATCAGTACCGCATCGTACTTTGCCGCCTGACTTGCGATCGCATAGGTTACATTGTCTGCGAGAAGCGAATCCTTCGCCTCACTTCCGGCAAAACGGATCGCAGAAATCTCGCTTTTGAGCGGCTTTCCGTCCCAGTCAAGATTTTCAAATAATGCAGTATAGCTCTCCTTTGCCGGAACCGTCACGCTGCGCACAGCGATCGTCGCATCGCCCTCATACAACGACACCTCAAGTGTTGCCTCTTTGTCACTGTAATTGGTCACCCCCGCTGCCGCCTGATAGCCGTTCTCATCCTTCACGCAGGAGAGAAAATCATTCGACACATTCTCCCCCGCATCGCCCATCACACAGACACTCGCATCGAAACGCTGCACGAGCGCATCGGTATCTGCCGCACCGATGCCGTCCGTGTAAACCAGAACCGATGTCTTTTTGTTCTCTTCCTGCTGGCTGCTCAGCGCATCGACCGTATCCTCCACACTCGAAAGACTTCCGTCCGAATCGCTCGCCTTAACACCATCGAGCACCTGACTTAACTGTCGGCTGTCCGTCACGCCCACCGCAAGAAGTTCCGTCTCATTCGCATGCGCCGTCACAATGGAAAATGTACTTCCCGGGGAATCGGCGATCTCCTGTCGTATCGCATCCTTAGCCAGATCCAGACGCGTTTTTCCGCTTTCATCCACATGCTGCATACTTCCGCTCGTATCGAGCACCATGATCACATTGGCATTTGCATTGCCTTTACGGTTAATGTACGGTGTCATAAGTGCCAGCACGAGAAGCAGCGCGATCACGATCTGCAGATACATCAGTATATTGTGCAGAAATTTCTCCAGAAACGTCTTCGACTGTCGATTGACAAAAAGCTTATTCCACAACAGGTTCGAAGAGATCTTCGTGTCTTTCCCCTTCGGAATAAGCAGATAAAAAATGATGATGATCGGCACAGCCAGCAGAAACGCCAGCGGCCACAAACTCTCAAATGTCATATAATACCCTCAAATCTTCATAGATCAGCTTCTTGTGATCTCTTGTCGTGTCGCACAACACATATGCGCCGCCACCTGCCGCACAGCCTTTTTTCAGGCGCGAAGTCAGGCGGGACAGTTCCCGCTCATACGCCTCGATTGCCTGCGCGTCCATCGTGACGCGAAGCTTCTGCTGCGTCTCCATATCAATAAGATTGCGCGTGCCCTCCATATCGATATGCAGTTCCTCACCCGCAAGCGTCTGCAACATGACCGGGCGCTGTTTGCGGTATCTTAAGTATTGCAGCATCTTCTCATACGAGCGGTCGTCCTCCTCTAAAAGAGGCTCCTGCAGAAAGTCACTGATCACGACCGTAACCCCTGCCCCGCCGAGCGGAATCTTCTGCACGCAGGAAAGCAGTTCACTCTCCCCGTCAAAGCTGCGGTTCTCCAGCCAGTGGATCACACGCGGAAAACTTTTCTTTCCCCCACCGAGTGAGAGTGGACGCATCAGTTCCACCGTATCGACAAGCACCACGCGGTCCATATTCGACAGCGCGATATATGCCACCACCGCCGCAAGCATCGTGGCAAGCTCGGATTTCTTCTCGTTTCCGTAAGCCATCGACGCACTCGTATCAAGAAGCACCGTAACGACAGCTTCCTTCTCTTCCATATATTCCCGAATGTACATGCGGTCCAGTCTTGCATACACATTCCAGTCAAGGCGTCGCAGATCGTCCCCCGGCATGTACTCACGGAAATCCGAAAACTCCGCCGAGATACCTTTCTGCACCGACTTGCGGTTTCCGGACATATTCATACTGCTTTTGTGCGCCATCGCGAGCGAAAGCTGCGACAGCGTATTATAAAACTCTGAATCAAACATTGTTCCTCTCCCAGAACGCCGGCATCTGCATCTTTTCCGAAACAGATGCCTCGCCAACTTTGTCAATCAAAAACTTTTGAATCAGCTTACAGCAGTTTCTCGATAATCACATCCTCTGTCACCCCCTCAGAGATTGCATCGAAACTCAGCAGGATACGATGGCGCAATACCGGATATGCCACGCTTTTGACATCCTCAAACGCAACATTAAAACGTCCTTCCATAAACGCACGCGCACGCGCCGTACGGATGATCGCCTGTGCAGCACGTGGGCTCGCGCCCTCTCTTATATACGGATTCTCCTTGTGTGTTGCCATCACAAGATCGAGAATATAGTCCATGACCGCGTCCGCAATCGGAATCTGTGCAACGAGACTTCTTGCGGTAAGCAGTTCCTCTCCGCTCATGATCGAGGTAATCTGTGGCTTGTCTGTGCCCTCCGTCAGATTGACAATCCCGCGCAGCTCCTCCTTATCCGGAAAAGGCACTAAGATCTTGAATAAGAAACGGTCAAGCTGTGCCTCCGGAAGCGGATAGGTTCCCTCCTGCTCGATCGGGTTCTGCGTTGCGAGCACCAGAAACGGCTCGTCCAGTTTATGGCTCTCCGTTCCGACCGTAACCGTGTGCTCCTGCATCGCCTCAAGTAAGGCTGACTGCGTCTTTGGCGTCGCACGATTGATCTCGTCCGCAAGTACCAGATTGGCAAAGATAGGTCCCTTCTCAAATCGGAAGCTGCTTCTTCCGTCTTCCTTTACCATAATGTTCGTTCCGGTGACATCACTCGGCATCAGATCCGGCGTAAACTGAATACGCTTGAACGTAAGCGCCAACACCTCACTGATTGTGCGCACAAGCATCGTCTTGCCAAGTCCCGGCATACCCTCAAGCAGTACATTACCGCCTGCGAGCATTGCAAGCATGACCTGGCGGATCACGTCTTTCTGACCGATGATGCCTTTGCCGATCTCCTGCTCGCACTGTATGATTTTGTTCTGGTAGCTTTCAAATTCTGTCATAGTTTCTCCTTTATTCACTCAGATTCTTAAAATAATCTTTGATCACATCTTCCATTCCGCTCGGATAGCGGCCGGAAGAAATTCCCTCATAAGC
>CAKRKX010000040.1 GCA_934358675.1 uncultured Agathobacter sp.
GCGTAAGATGGAGGCGGTTGCGGAAAATGTGATGGATTACCGCGTGGAGGATGCCGGCACGATCGAAGCGCTTCAACAGAATGATTTCTATGCGTTTCAACAGTCGTATTATATATCGTCCAAAGCCGGATATCCGATCTACCGGGAGGAGGACAGCACATACTATTCGTGCGGAGAGAAGCTGTATCCGCAGCTTCTTGCGGACCTTAGGAGTGCAGAACATTTTATCTTTCTGGAATATTTTATCATCGAGCAGGGAAAGATGTTTGATTCGATCGTCGATATCTTAGAGCAAAAGGCGAAGGAAGGTGTTGAAATTCGTCTGATCTACGATGATGTCGGATGTATTCAGACACTACCGCCCAAGTTTTATAAAGTGTTGCAGGCAAAAGGTATCCATTGTGCGACCTTTAATCCGTTCCGTCCGGTTCTTTCTATTATTATGAACAACCGTGATCATAGAAAAATTACAGTGATCGACGGTAAGATCGCTTATACAGGCGGCTTCAACCTTGCGGATGAGTATATCAATGAGAAGGTGAAGTTCGGTTACTGGAAGGATGCAGGAATCCGCCTGACCGGAGCGTGCGTGTGGAATTTCACGAGTATGTTTCTGGAAATCTGGGATTATATCACGAAGTCGGAAGCCGATTATGCCTTTTACCGCAAGGCGTCGATTCCGCAGCTCGGTGAGCTGACCAGAGAACAGTTACTGGCAAAACAATCGATTACAGCGTCTGATGACGCGTATGCATCGGCTGCCGCTTCCTATTCCCATGAACTGGAGCCGCATGTGACCGGTTCCGGATTTGTTCAGCCATATTGTGATTCACCACTTGATCATGAAGATGTCGGAGAGAACGTTTATCTGAATCTGATCGCGCATGCAAAGAAATACGTGTATATTTTTACGCCGTATCTGATCATCGGATCGGAGATGACGACTGCACTGATCAATGCGGCAAAATGCGGCGTGGATGTGCGTATCGTTGTGCCGGGCGTTCCGGACAAGAAGCTGGTGTATCTTTTGACACAGGCAAATTTCGCACATCTGATCAAGGGTGGTGTCAAAATCTATAAATATGCGCCGGGATTCATCCATTCAAAGTGTTTTGTGGTCGATGATGTCTATGCGGCAGTCGGTACGATCAATCTCGATTACCGGAGTCTGTATCTGCATTTTGAGTGCGGAACCTTTATGTATCGCACGAAAGCAGTCATGCAGGTCAAGGAGGATGCACTTGCCACGATCGATGAGAGCCTGCTTGTTACACTGTCTGAGTGCCAGAGCAAGAAGCTGATCGTTCGTATGTTTATGGGGGCACTTAAGCTTTTTGCACCGCTACTGTAGTACAAAACAGAATGTGTGTTCTGAATATAGTAGGGCAAACAATGTAAAATACTAAATATTGTAATTTGCTCTTGAAATTTCCACAATATCAAGTTAGAATAGGTTGTGTTGATGAAAGGGTAAATTATGGATCTGACTGTGAAATTACAGGTGTTTGAGGGCCCTCTGGACCTGCTTTTGCACCTGCTGGACAAGAATAAAGTAAATATATACGATATTCCGATCGTTGAGATTACGGCACAATATATGGAGTATATTGCGGAGATGAAGCGTCAGGATCTGGATGTACTCAGTGAGTTTCTTGTGATGGCGGCAACTCTGATCGATATCAAATCAAGAATGCTACTTCCGTCCGATCCGGACAGTGAGGAAGAGCAGCTGCTTGAGTACAAGATGTACAAATGTATGGCATATGAACTCAAGGATCGCCAGATGGATGCGCAGCGTGTGATGTTCAAGGAACCGACGATTCCGGATGAGGTTCTGGCGTATGAGGAGCCACTTGATATTGAGGAACTGGTGTCGGATGTGACACTTGCCAAGCTTAATGATATCTTTAAGAATATTATGAAGAAGCAGAAAGACAAGATCGATCCGCTTCGTTCCAAATTCGGCAAGATTGAGAAAGAAGAAGTCTCGCTTGAAGATAAGATGGCATATCTGGAAGAGTATGCGACAACACATGCACATTTCAGTTTCCGTGGACTTTTGGAAGCGCAGTCAAGTAAGGTAGAGATCATTGTGACATTTCTTGCGATCTTAGAGTTGATGAAGATGGGCAAGATCTTCATTTCACAGGAACATATCTTTGACGATATTAAGATTGATTCCAAGATCGCGGCATAACGGTTGAGGAATATATGGAAGAGAAGAATTATAAAGCAATCATAGAGGCGATCCTTTTTACCATGGGAGAATCCGTAGAACTTGAGAAGATTGCCGATGCAATTGAACTGGATAAGAAGACGACGAAGAAACTGATCAATGAGATGATGCAGGAGTGGAACGACGAGGGACGCGGCGTTGCGATCATGGAACTCGACGGTGCATACCAGATGTGTACGAGGACCGAGATGTATGAGTACCTGATCCGTATCGCAAAGCAGCCGAAGCGAAGAGTACTTACGGATGTCCTTCTTGAGACGCTTTCCATTATCGCCTACAAGCAGCCGGTCACGAAGATGGAGATCGAGAAGATCCGCGGTGTATCTTCGGATCATGCGGTAAGCAAGCTTGTGGAATATAATCTTGTCTGTGAGCTCGGAAGACTCGATGCTCCGGGAAGACCGCTTCTGTTCGGCACAACGGAAGAGTTTTTGCGAAGTTTCGGTGTGCATTCGGTGGACGAGCTTCCGGTCCTCAGCCCGGTGCAGCTTGAGGAGTTCAAACAGGAAGCTGAAGAAGAAATGAACATACAACTGGATATTTAAAATAAGATAATCATATACATTATGTAACGATAATGTGTATGGTTATTTTTTATGAAGAAAAAAGCGTTAAAATTTGTGGCGGTGTGCCTTGCTGTAATGCAGCTCATGGTGATGTGCAGTACTTTTTCCCATGCCGAAGTGCAAAAAGATAAAAAGGAGAGTACCGCAGAGAAAAGGACGCTGCAGGAGAATCAGCTGTATTCGAAATCATGTGCGCTGACGGACGGCGAGAGTGATCGCGTTTTATATGGTAAGGAGGCGGATGTGCCGCTTGCCAATGCAAGTACGACGAAGATCATGACCTGCATTCTTGCATTGGAGGAAGCACAAACGGACGAGGTGGTGACGGTAAGTGCCGAGGCTGCCGGACAGCCGAAGGTACATCTTGGAATGAATGCGGGCGAACAGTTTTATCTCGGCGATCTTCTCTATGGCCTGATGCTGGAGTCCTACAATGACTGTGCGTATGCCATCGCCGAGCATATCGACGGTTCTGTGGAGGCGTTTGCGGATCGTATGAATGAGAAAGCGAGAGAGCTCGGCTGCACGGATACACATTTTGTGACACCGAACGGACTAGACAACATGGATGAGGCGGGCGAGCATCACACGACGGCGTCGGATCTGTGCAAAATCATGAGTTACTGTACATGGAAATCGCCGCAGCATGAAGCGTTTGTCGCTTTGACCCGGACAAAAAATCATTCATTCACGGATCTGGAGGGACGAAGCTTTGCGGTATCGAACAAAAACGCATTCCTGGATATGATGGACTGTGCAGTGACCGGAAAGACCGGTTTTACCGGAAAAGCCGGTTATTGCTATGTCGCAGCGGCGGAGGATGGCGGCAGAAAGTTCTGCATCGCGCTGCTTGCATGTGGATGGCCGAATAACAAGAATTATAAATGGGCAGATGCAAAAACACTCTTCGGTTACGGTCTGGAAAATTATCATTTATATGAAGGAACAGATGCGGCATTTGATTTCCCACCGATGGAGGTCGGAAGCGCCTATCGTACGCTGTCACTGGATCAGTGGGGAAATCGCGCGCTTGTTTCACTATACGTGAATGACGGAGAAAAGAAAATGACGTTTTTGAAAGCGGACTGGGACGATGCCGAAATCGTGAGTTCCCTTTCGAAACTTGTGAAAGCGCCGGTTCGAAAAGGCGATAAACTCGGGAGTGTTTCCTATTGCGTCGGCGGACAGGAACTATATTCGTGCGATGTCTGTGCGAAAGAGAATCTTTTCAGATGGGATTTTACGGCTTTTTTACACGCTTTATGGGCGGAATTTACATAGAAAGACAGGTATTTAAAAAGTACAATTTTATTAGTGAAAAATTTAACAATTACGGTTGAAATGAGAGGGGAAATGTTATACAATCACACTAGCGGAATTTTTTATTTTTTATAGATGGAGGGCATAAGATGAGTAGTAACAATGAAAACTTGGCAATGCAGCGTATTGCTAAGTTGGTCGATGAGAACAGCTTTATGGAAATCGGTTCTCTCGTAACGGCACGTAGCACAGACTTTAACCTGAGCGCTGCGAAGGCTCCTTCCGATGGTGTTATTATCGGTCATGGACTGATCGATGGTAATCTGGTATTTATTTACAGCCAGGATGCTTCCGTATTAAACGGAACAATCGGAGAGATGCACGCAAAGAAGATCGCTTCTGTGTATGATATGGCAATGAAGATGGGGGCTCCGGTAATCGGATTTATCGATTGCGGCGGAATTCGACTTCAGGAGTCTGTTGATGCATTAGATGGTTTTGGAACAATTTACGCAAAGGAAGTTGCAGCTTCCGGCGTGATCCCGCAGATCTGTGGAGTATTCGGCAATTGTGGCGGTGGACTTTCCGTTGTCCCTGCACTTTGCGATTTTACTTTCATTGAAGAGAGCAAGGGTCGTATGTTTGTTAATTCTCCGGATGCGATTGAAGGCAATCGTACCGAGAAGTGTGATACAGCCAGCGCCGCATTCCAGAGTGAAAACAGTGGATGCGTAGATTTCGTTGGATCAGAGGATGATATCATGGCTCAGATCCGCCAGCTTGTATGTATGCTTCCTGGTAACAATGACGGAGATGTATATACCGATGCATGTGAAGATGATCTCAACCGTGTATGTGAGAGCATGGAGGCTATGAAGGGTGATCCGAGATATCTCTTATCCGAGATCTCTGATGATCACGTATTCTTCGAGACCAAGGCCGATTATGCAAAGAATATGGTAACAGGTCTCTTCAAACTCAACGGAATGACCGTTGGTGCGGTTGCCAACTGCAGCGAAGTATATGATGCAGAGGGCAACAAGGCAGAGGAGTTCGAGCTTTCTCTGACCGCTAAGGGATGCAACAAGGCAGCTGAGTTTGTTCAGTTCTGTGACGCATTCTCAATCCCGGTTCTTTCTATCACTAATGTGAATGGATTTAAGAACTGTATGTGCTCTGAGAAGAATCTTGCAAAAGCACTTGCAAGAATGACATATGCATTCGCAAATGCTACCTGTGCAAAGGTGAACCTGATCACAGGAGAGGCTTATGGAAGCCCTTATGTGCTTATGAATTCCAAGTCAATCGGCGCAGATATGGTATTCGCATGGACTGATGCCAAAGTTGGCGCAATGGATTCGGCAATGGCTGCCAAGATCCTTTATCCGGAAGCAGGAGCAGAAGAACTCAAGGAGAAAGCTTCAGATTACGAGAAGCTCCAGTCTTCGGTTGCAGCTGCTGCAGCAAGAGGCTATGTGGATCGCATTATCGATCCGGCAGATTCCAGAAAGTATCTGGTAGCTGCATTTGAGATGCTCTATACAAAATATGTAAATGAGCCGGAAAAGAAACACGGTACAAAGTAGAAAGGTGAAGTTTTATGAAGAAGAGAATTGCTTTGACACTCAGCATGATTCTTATGATTCTTATGCTTGGTGCCTGCGGAACAGATCCGACTACCGTGGATTATAACGGAAGTTCTTATGAAGATCTTCAGAATGACAGCAGTACCAGCCTTACAATGGTTCAGCAGCTGGCTGCACTGTTTCGTCAAAATGATATGACAGTCGATACTTTGGATAAAGATATCGCTGAATCATTAAAGACAAATTACGGCATTACTGATGCGCAGATTGAAGCATCCGGAAAATGGATGGATGTAGAGGATGAGTTCGGAAATTATGTTGAGACGAAGGACGATACCTTTACCGTCGCAAAGTCCGGAAAGACACTTACCAGTGATGTTACACTGAAGTTCGAGAAGAAAGATGTCGATTTCCAGGTAGTTTATGATTATTATTCAATGGAGATTACCGGTCTTACGGTTGAGCCGATTTATTCGTTGGGACATAAGCTGCAGAATGCAGCCTTAAATACGGTTATTTCCATGTCGGTTGTATTTGCAGTGCTGATTCTGATCAGTTTGCTGATCAGCTGCTTCAAGATCTTCCCGTATCTTGAACAAAAGAAGGCCGCTAAGGCTGCGGACGCTGCATCAGCTGCACCGGCACAGGATCAGATCGTATCCCAGATCTCCCAAAGAGAAGAACAGCAGCTTACTGATGATACGGAACTTGTTGCTGTAATTGCAGCTGCAATTGCTGCAAGCACCGGAACTTCTACAAGTGATTTTGTAGTACGTTCGATTAATAGAAGATAATTTTAGGAGGATTGAATTCATGAAGAATTATACAATTACAGTTAATGGTAACGTATATGACGTTACAGTAGAAGAAACCGGAAGCACACCTAGCGTTGCCGCACCGAAGCGTGCCGCATCCGCAGCACCTGCACCGGCTGCTAAGCCAGCTGCAGCTGCAGGCGCAGGAAGCATCAAGGTTGAGGCAGGAGCTGCCGGAAAAGTATTTAAGCTTACAAAGAATGTAGGAGATGCGGTAAAGAAGGGTGACGAGATCCTTGTTCTTGAGATCATGAAGATGGAGACACCTGTTGTTGCTCCGGAAGACGGAACAGTTGCCAGCATTAATGTGGCAGTCGGCGATTCTGTTGAGGCAGGCGCTTTACTTGCAACTTTAAACTAGTCTAAGGAGGAATTCACTGTGAGTTATGTAGGCGAAACATTAATGAACCTCCTACATCAGACAGCCTTTTTCAACCTGACATGGGGCAATTACGTCATGATCGCTGTGGCATTGTTGTTTCTGTATCTTGCTATTAAGAAAGGCTTTGAGCCGTTACTGCTGGTACCGATCGCGTTTGGTATGCTTCTGGTAAATATTTACCCGGATATTATCGCGAGCCCGGAACAGACAAGCAACGGTGTGGGCGGTTTACTTTATTACTTTTACACATTGGATGAGTGGTCGATTCTTCCATCATTGATCTTCATGGGTGTAGGTGCGATGACAGACTTTGGTCCGCTTATTGCAAACCCTGTAAGTTTCCTTATGGGAGCTGCCGCACAGTTTGGTATCTTTAGTGCGTACTTCCTTGCAATCCTTCTCGGATTTAATGACAAGGCCGCTGCTGCTGTATCGATCATCGGTGGTGCGGATGGTCCGACTTCCATCTTCCTTGCAGGTAAGCTTGGACAGACCGGTCTGATGGGACCGATCGCTGTGGCTGCTTATTCTTATATGGCATTAGTTCCGATTATTCAGCCACCTATTATGAAACTTTTTACAACGAAGAAGGAGCGTGCGATCAAGATGCAGAACCTTCGTCCGGTCAGCAAGCTGGAGAAGATCCTTTTCCCGATCGTTGTTACCGTTGTTGTCTGCGTACTTCTTCCAACAACAGCTCCGCTCGTTGGTATGCTGATGCTTGGTAATCTCTTCCGCGAGTCTGGCGTTGTCCGTCAGCTGCAGGAGACTGCAAGTAATGCACTTATGTATATCGTAGTTATTTTACTTGGTACTTCTGTTGGCGCGACAACAAGTGCAGAGGCATTCCTGAATTGGAGCACCTTAAAGATCGTAGTACTCGGTCTTGTGGCATTCATGGTTGGTACCGCTGCCGGAGTTTTATTTGGTAAGTTACTCTGCTGGATCACAAAGGGCAAGATCAATCCTCTGATTGGTTCCGCCGGTGTATCTGCGGTTCCTATGGCTGCCCGTGTATCACAGAAGGTTGGTGCAGAGGCAGATCCTACCAACTTCCTGCTGATGCATGCAATGGGACCAAACGTTGCCGGAGTTATCGGTACTGCAGTTGCTGCAGGATGCTTTATGGCAATCTTTGGAATTTAGTTTGAATTGATTTAGGAGGATTATCATGTCAGAAATAAAGGCAAAGCCGGTAAAAATTACCGAGACAATCTTACGTGATGCGCATCAGTCCATGATCGCTACACGTATGACGACGGAGCAGATGCTTCCGATCGTTGACAAGATGGATAAGGTTGGCTACCACGCAGTAGAGTGCTGGGGTGGAGCTACTTTCGATGCATCTCTTCGTTTCCTGAAAGAAGATCCATGGGATCGTCTTCGTAAGTTAAGAGATGGATTCAAGAATACAAAGCTTCAGATGTTATTCCGTGGACAGAATATCTTAGGATATCGTCCGTATGCGGATGACGTTGTTGAGTACTTTGTTCAGAAGTCAATCGCAAACGGAATTGATATCATCCGTATTTTCGATTGCTTAAATGACCTTCGTAACCTTCAGACAGCTGTTACCGCTGCAAACAAGGAGAAGGGACATGCTCAGGTTGCATTGTCCTACACATTAGGTGATGCTTACACCTTGGAGTATTGGACAGATATGGCTAAGAGAGTTGAAGATATGGGTGCAAACTCATTATGTATCAAGGATATGGCCGGACTTCTGGTTCCATACAAGGCTGATGAGCTTGTTAAGGCCTTAAAGGAAGTTGTTGATATTCCGATCGAACTTCATACACATTATACTTCAGGTGTTGCTTCCATGACTTACCTTAAGGGTGTTGAGGCAGGATGTGATATCATTGATACCGCAATGTCTCCATTCGCTCTTGGAACAAGCCAGCCTGCAACAGAAGTTATGGTTGAGACATTCAAGGGAACTCCTTACGATACAGGACTGGATCAGAATCTCCTCTCTGAGATCGCTGATTACTTCCGTCCGATGCGTGATGAGGCTCTTGAGAGCGGACTTCTCAATCCGAAGGTTCTCGGTGTTAATATCAACACATTACGTTATCAGGTACCGGGTGGTATGTTATCCAACATGATCTCCCAGCTCAAGGAGCAGGGCGCTGAGGATAAGTACGAGGAAGTTCTTAAGGAAGTTCCGAGAGTACGTAAGGATCTTGGTGAGCCACCGCTTGTTACACCTTCATCACAGATCGTTGGTACACAGGCTGTATTTAACGTATTAATGGGTGAGAGATACAAAGTTGCTACACAGGAGACCAAGGGAATCCTCGAAGGAAAGTATGGTCAGACGGTTAAGCCGTTTAATCAGGAAGTTGTTGATAAGGTTCTTACTTCGGAGGAGAAAGCTTCTGCAATTACCTGTCGTCCGGCTGATCTGATTGAGCCAGAGCTTAAGAAGATCGAGGAAGAGATGAAACAGTACAAGCAACAGGATGAAGATGTATTATCTTATGCATTGTTCCCACAGGTTGCTACTGAGTTCTTCAAGTACCGTGAAGCTCAGCAGACCGGCGTTGACGCTAAGGTTGCTGACACCAAGAACGGAGCTTATCCTGTTTAGGATTTCTTATACGTTTTTTATGAAAAGTTCGCTGTCTTTTTGACAGCGAACTTTTTTGTTACTTGCATTTATCTGTCAAAGTGTTACAATCAAATGCAGTGACGTTTGTAAAAAATGCAAGGAGAGGGTTTGGTTATGTCGAATACCAATGATCTGTTGAACCGGATCAATAATCATTACAGTTCTATGAGCAAGGGACAGAAATTACTTGCCACCTATATTACGGACAATTACGATAAGGCGGTGTTTCTTACCGCTGCGAAGATGGGGGAGACGGTTGGCGTCAGTGAATCAACGGTTGTTCGTTTTGCTACTTTTCTCGGATATAAGGGATATCCGGAATTTCAGAAAGCACTTGAGGAACTGGTGCGTAATAAGCTGAATTCCATTCAGCGAATGGAAGTGACTTACGGAAGAATCAGTCAGTCAAAGATCCTTGAGACCGTATTGCAGTCGGATGCGGACAAGATTAAGACAACACTCGAGAAAATCGATCACAATGCATTTGAGCTTGCCGTGTCGACCATTCTTGAGGCAAAGAATATTTATATCGTGGGTATTCGAAGCTGTGCACCGCTTGCAAGTTTTTTGGCTTTTTATCTGACACTCATGTTTGATAATGTGCATTTGCTTACGACGAACAGTTCCAGTGAGCTGTTTGAGCAGATGGTTCGCATTGGAGAGGACGATGTGATCGTCGGAATCAGCTTCCCTCGTTATTCCATGCGTACTTTAAAGGCTTTGGAGTTCGCAAATAACCGCAGCGCCAAGGTGATCACGATTACGGACAGCGTGCATTCACCGATGAATCTGTATTCATCCTGTAATCTGATCGCGGACAGCGATATGGCATCGATCGTGGATTCTCTGGTTGCTCCGCTCAGTGTGATCAATGCACTTGTTGTTGCTCTGTGCATGAAAAAGCAGAAGGAAGTGGCAGGAACACTCACGATGCTGGAAGATATCTGGAATGAATATCAGGTATATGAGAATGACGAGATCAATTATATTGACGATTCCATCAAGGTACATTATGCAAAATTAGAGGATGTTGATGAATGAGTAAAGTGATCGTAATCGGTGGTGGACCTGCCGGTATGATGGCAGCCTATGCCGCAGCGAGCGTGGGACATAAGGTAACGCTTTTGGAACAGAATGAGAAGCTCGGCAAAAAGCTTTATATTACGGGAAAAGGACGTTGTAATATTACGAATGCATCGGATATGGACAATCTGTTTGCCAATGTGATGAGCAATCGCAAGTTCTTATACAGCGCTTTTTATACGTTTGACAATGAACAGGTTGTTAATTTTTTTGAGAATCAGGGACTGCATACAAAGGTGGAGCGCGGTAACCGTGTGTTTCCGGTATCGGATCATTCTTCGGATGTGATCGCTGCATTAAGCCGTGCGTTGAAATTACAGGGGGTAGATGTGCATCTGCACACGAAAGTTCAAAGCCTTATGATTCGCGCTGATGAGGCGTGCGGCGTTACGCTTTCAAGTGGCAGAACACTTGATGCGGACAAAGTGATCGTGGCGACCGGAGGCGTTTCCTATCCATCGACCGGTGCGACCGGAGACGGCTACCGGATGGCGGAGGAGAGCGGACATGCCCTTGTGAAGAGTACACCTTCTCTTGTCCCGTTTGAGACAAAAGAAGAATGGGTTAAGGATCTTCAGGGATTATCCCTCCGCAATGTGACGGTTTCTATTTATAACGGGAAAAAGAAATTATATGAAGATTTCGGGGAGATGCTGTTTACGCATTTCGGTGTGAGCGGACCACTTGTTTTATCGGCAAGCGGAATGATCAAAGCAACGCAGTTTGAACAGGAACTGGATATGTTTGTGGATCTGAAGCCGGCGCTGGATGAGGAACAGCTTGACAAACGCATTTTGCGCGAATTTGATGCAGCGATGAACAAACAGTTCAAAAATGTAATCGGTTCACTGATGCCGGCAAAGATGATTCCGGTCATGATTCAATTATCCGGCATTGACCCGGATAAGAAGGTTAATGAAGTATCACGCGAGGAGCGTCAGCATCTGGTACATCTGTTAAAAAAACTTCCTATGACGATCACGGGACTTCGCGGATGGAATGAGGCAATCATCACAAAGGGCGGTGTCTCGGTAAAAGATATCAATCCTTCCACGATGGAGTCCAAAAAGGTCGGAGGTCTGTATTTCTGCGGAGAAGTGCTTGATCTCGATGCTTTGACCGGAGGGTATAACCTGCAGATCGCATGGTCAACCGGTTATCTTGCGGGAATTTCTATTGAATAACCGTATGATAAGTGCAGTTTTTGACAGAATTGATTTTGTGAATTTGAAAATAATAATGCATAAGGAGAAAAATGATGGCTTACAATATTGCAATTGACGGACCGGCAGGCGCCGGAAAAAGCACGATCGCCAAGAAACTTGCGGCAGATCTTGGATATGTATATGTAGATACCGGCGCGATGTACCGCGCTATGGCATACTATTTTCTGCAAAACGGAATTGACGCAAAGGATGAGACTGCGATTGCCGAGGCGTGTCCGAAGGTGGATGTTACGATCAGATATGTGGATGGAGAACAGCAGGTAATCCTAAACGGTGAGAACGTAAACGGTGTCATCCGCAAAGAGGAAGTGGGCAATATGGCAAGTGCGACCAGCGTTTATCCGGTTGTCCGTACCAAGCTGGTCGAGCTGCAGAGACAGCTTGCGGCACATGAGAATGTGATCATGGACGGAAGAGATATCGGAACGGTCGTACTTCCGAATGCGAATGTAAAGATCTATCTGACCGCAAGTTCTAAGGTACGCGCACAGAGACGCTATGATGAGCTGACGGCAAAGGGAACAACCTGTGATATTGATGAGATCGAGAAGGATATCATTGACCGTGATTACCGCGATATGCATCGTGAGACCTCGCCTCTGAAGCAGGCGGACGATGCGGTACTTCTCGACTCTTCAGACCTTGATATTGACGGCGTGGTTGCTGCAATGAAGAAAATAATTGAAGAGGCTTAATATGAAACCGGTTACAGTTGCGAAGAGTGCCGGTTTCTGCTTCGGGGTCAAACGTGCGGTGAATATGGTGTATGGGGAGGCGGATGCTTCGGATTGTCCGGTATACACATACGGACCGATCATTCACAATGAAGAAGTGGTGAAAGATTTGGAAAAGAAAGGCGTTCGTGTGATCCGGGATCTTGATGAACTTGAGACACTGCCCAAAGGAAAAATTATCATTCGCTCGCACGGAATCAGCAGAGCTGAACATGACAGAATGCTTTCTTACGGTTTTGAGATCATGGATGCCACCTGTCCGTTTGTCTTGAAGATCCATCGTCTTGTGGGAGAGTACAGCCGCAAAGGTTATACGATCGTGATCGCCGGAAACCATGAACATCCGGAGGTGGAAGGTATCATGGGCTGGGTGGAAAATCAACCGGCATATACGGTGCAGACAGTGGAAGATATCGAAAATTTATCCATATCACAGAAAGAAAAAGTATGTTTTGTTGCACAGACGACATTTAACTACAATAAATTTCAAGAATTAGTTGAAATTATAAAGAAAAAAGGTTATGATATAATTGTTTTAGATACAATTTGCAATGCGACAGAAGAAAGACAGGCGGAGGCGCGTGCAATCGCCGGTCAATCGGAAGCGATGATTGTGATTGGGGACAAGCATAGCTCCAATACACAGAAGCTATATGAGATATCTAAAAAAGAATGTGCAAATACTTACTATATACAAACGAGTAAAGATATGGATTATCGGCAGATACAATCCATCAATAACGTAGGTATTACCGCAGGGGCTTCAACCCCAAACTATATCATCGAGGAGGTTTCAAAGAATGTCAGAAATGAGCTTTGAACAAATGTTGGAAGAATCTTTAAAAACAATAAGAAATGGAGAAGTGGTAGAAGGTACCGTTATTGATGTAAAGCCTGATGAGATCATCTTGAACATCGGTTATAAATCAGATGGAATCATTACACGTAATGAATATACAAATGAGCCAAATGTTGACCTTACTACAGTTGTTAAAGTTGGCGACACTTTAGAAGCCAAAGTCGTTAAAGTAAACGATGGTGAGGGACAGGTTCTCCTTTCTTACAAGCGTCTTGCAGCTGAGAAGGGAAGCAAGAGATTAGAGGAAGCTTTCGAGAATCAGGAGATTCTGAAGGCTAAAGTCAGCCAGGTACTTGCTGGCGGTGTATGTGTGATCGTAGACGAGACAAGAGTATTTATTCCTGCAAGTCTTGTATCCGACACATACGAGAAAGATCTTACAAAGTTTAAGGATCAGGAGATCGAGTTCGTAATTACTGAGTTTGACCCTAGAAAGAGAAGAATCATCGGTAACCGTAAGACTCTTCTTGTTGCTAAGAAAGCAGAGTTACAGAAAGAATTATTTGCTAAGATTAAAGTTGGCGATGTGATCGAAGGAACTGTTAAGAACGTTACAGATTTCGGTGCATTCATCGATTTAGGTGGTGTAGACGGATTACTTCATATCTCTGAGATGTCATGGGGCAGAGTTGAGAACCCTAAGAAAGTATTTACTGTTGGACAGCAGGTACGTGTATTTATCAAGAGCATCAACGATACCAAGATTGCACTCAGCATGAAGTTTGACGATGAGAATCCTTGGAACGGTGCTGCTGAGAAGTATGCAGTTGGCAACGTTGTAAAGGGTAAGGTTGCCCGTATGACAGACTTTGGAGCTTTTGTTGAGCTTGCTCCTGGTGTTGACGCACTGCTTCACGTTTCACAGATTTCTCACGAGCATGTTGAAAAGCCTGCTGACGTTCTCAAAATTGGTCAGGAAGTAGAAGCTAAGATCGTTGACTTCAATGAAGATGACAAGAAGATCAGCTTAAGCATTAAGGCTTTAACTGCTCCGGCAGAGGATGTAGAGGACGCTTCCGAATCAGAAGAGTAATTTACAGGATGATAAGAAAGAAGTTGTCAATTTTGGCAACTTCTTTTTTCTTTAACAGAGGAGAAGGGTTATGTTCGAAGATTATGAAAGATTCAAAAAGGATGTGTATCTTCTTACCAAGATCGATTTGAATTTTTACAAAGAAAAACAGATGCGCCGTAGAATCAATGCGATCGCGACCAAGAACGGCTGCGATGATTATCCGGAATACACACGAATGCTCAAGAGTGATCCGGAGAAATTCGAGCAGTTTGTCAATTTCCTGACGATCAATGTATCGGAATTCTATCGCAATACCGATCAGTGGGAGCTGATGGACAAAACAGTCATCCCGAAGCTTCTGAAAGAACAGGGGAGAAATATTAAGATCTGGAGTGCGGCATGTTCCACGGGAGATGAGCCGTATTCGCTTGCGATGGCTTTTTCCAAGCATATTCCGTTATCGAACATTCAGATTACCGCAACGGATATTGACAAGCAGGTGATTGCCAAAGCGCAGGTCGGACTCTACAATGAGAAGAGTATCTCCGGTGTGCCGGAGGATCTGAAACGTAAGTATTTTACCAAAGTCGGAAATTCTTATCAGATTTCGGAACAGATTAAGAAATGTGTTACGTTTAAGGAACACAATCTTTTAAAAGATCCATATCCGCATGGATTTGATCTGATCTTATGCCGCAATGTAGTAATCTACTTTACGGAGGAAGCCAAGGATATGATCTATCAGAATTTTCAGAAGGCATTAAAGCCACACGGAGTTCTGTTTATCGGAAGTACCGAGCAGATTACGAATTATCGTGAGCTAGGTTTTGAGCGAATGAGCAGCTTTTATTTCGAAAAAAAAGCATAATTGAATATGCGTAATGAGACCTTCTTTCATCGAGAAAATCGATGGAAGGAGGTTTTTTGCGTTTTCCGTGAAAATGAACAAAAACAGGAAACTAAAATTGTTGATTTGGTTTCTTGATTATCTTTGTTTGTCTGATAAAATATATATAAGGAAACTGAATGTGGAAAATCAGTTTCCAAGTGGAAAATTTGATCCGTTGACATACGCATATGAAGATAAATCGAGTGAGGGAGGAGAATACAGGGTGGCAAGTGAAAACCGCGAAAAAATTCTTGAGGCGACATTGAAGGTTTTTAACCGAAAAGGCTTGAAATTTACGATGGATGATATTGCTTCTGAACTTGGAATGAGTAAGAAAACCATTTATGCAGCTTTTACGGATAAAGAATCCATGTTTCTCGGTATGGTGGACTATTGTTTTGACAAGATCAAGGTGCAAAAGGATCTGGTTTTGGAGGATGAGGCGCTTTCCACAACGGAAAAGCTCCGCAAAGTGCTCGGTGTTATGCCGGATGGATACCGGGAAATTGATTTTGGAAAGCTTTATGTTTTAAAAGACAGATACCCGAAGATCTACCGACAGGTGGAAGCAAGGCTGGAGAGCGGATGGGAGGGCGTGATGCTTCTCATTGAGCAGGGAATAAAAGAAGGTGTGATCCGACCGATCAACACCTGTATCTTAAAGACGATGATGGAAGCGACATTAGAACAGTTCTTTCAGAGAGATGTGCTGGTGATGAACCGTATTTCCTACAGTGATGCATTACAGGAAGTGGTGGATATATTGATTCAGGGAATTGTGGAATAGGAGGCAGGATGATGGAACGATCCAAAGAGATTTTTGACAATAAAATGAGCGAATCGGCATATCGAAAAGCTGTTCGCTCTAAAAAGAATTTTTATCGTAAATTCGGTGATGACCATGCGGCGGACTATCCGGTAAAAATTGTTAAGAATGCGTATATCGGAGATTCGCTCGGTGTCAGCAACATTCTGGTCGGAGACTTAAAACAGAATGCACATTATGATGCCGAGAGAGATACTGAATTTCTTCCGTTTGATCTGGAAAAAGGCATCATTGTCGGCAATATCCGTATGGGATTCGGTCATTACCGTATCTCCATGGCTATGGCTTCGGCTGCACATGCTTTGGGCTATACGCCGTACTGGATGGATTTAAATTCCTACGGACAGACAAGCTGTACGAAAGTAATCGATGCACAGAATCAGTTGTATTCGCTGGGATCGCGCTTATCTAAGATTGCACTTTTTAACAAACTGGTGTGGGAACCGATGAATTATGAAGGTTTTCGTAGTCTGACATATAACTGTACGGATCAGAAGAATGCGGAGATCATGGCTGCGGTGTACAAAAATATTCCGAAGGAGATTCCGGTGATCGGTACACATGTGTGGCCGTCACAGGCGGCAGTACATGCGGGCATGAAGTATGTAGTTAATGCAATCCCGGATAATTGGCCGATGGCGCTCCATCTAGCGGAGGGAAGTATCCACACGATCCAGTGCCACAATTCTTATCTGGGGTATCGCGTGTTAAACGGAATGAACAAGAAGAAAGTCAATCAGCCGATGCCGGAGAAGGATCTGATCTATACCGGACATTATATTGATCACGAGATCGTTTCGAATATCGAAGCAGATTGTAAAGCGCGCATCGACCGGAAGAAAAAGAAGAAACCGATACGCTTTTTCCTGACGATCGGAGGTGCAGGTGCGCAGAAAGAAATATTTGCTGCAATTATCAAGTATCTGCTCCCGTATATTCGAAAAGAAAAGGCAGTGTTATACGTCAATGTGGGAGATTACCGCAATGTATGGGATTCGTTACTTGCCGAGATCCCACAGATGAAGGATGTTGCCACCGGGCATTTTGACAACTGGAGTGATACAGAAAAATTTGCGGCAAAGGCACTGGAGGAAGAATCTGAAATCAGCGGAATCCACGGATTCTGGCATAAGAATATCTTTGAGGCAGTTTACTGCACGAATCTTTTGATGCGAAGCTGCGATGTGCTTGTGACCAAACCGAGCGAATTGGCATTTTATCCGGTTCCGAAGCTTTTTATCAGACGTGTCGGCAAACATGAGATGTGGGGCGCAATCCATTCTGCGGAAGTGGGCGACGGAACACTCGAATGCAGAGATATTCCGCATACGTTACAGATGATCGATCTGTTTATGAAGGAGGAGGGTCTGCTTGTCTCGATGTGTGAGAACATAATGACGAACAAACAGATCGGCTTATACGATGGGGCTTATAAAGTCGTCGAGACGGCGATGAAACAAAAGGAGGGGCAATTATGAAATTAAAAACAGGACAGAAAGCGGCATTCGGATTCGGAGCGTTTGGAAAAGATGTTGTATATATGTTGATTTCCTCTTATCTGTTGTATTATTACAACGTGGTTCTTGGAATGAGCAGTGTATTTATCGGAACGGTAATGATGGCGGCGCGTGTGTTTGATGCATTCAACGATCCGATCATGGGTATTATTGTGGCAAAGACAAGAACACGTTGGGGAAGATTCCGTCTGTGGATTCTTGCCGGAACTGTGCTGAACGCGGTAACAATCTATGCGTTATATGCGACGCCGGAGTCCATGGGCGACTCCACACAGAGAATCTGGCTGATCGTATTTTATTTTGCATGGGGCATTACTTACACACTGATGGATATTCCGTTCTGGTCGATGATCCCGGCAATCACAGAACCTGGAAGTGACCGCGAAGGTCTGACTTCCCTCGCGAGAACCTGTTCCGGAATCGGCGATGCGATTCCAACGGTACTTACGATGACGATCGTGCCAATCCTTTCTGCCAGTTCGGCAGTTGCGGATTACAAGATAGGATTCCGCTGGTGGGCGTTGATCGTTGCGGTTGTGTTTGTGATCTCGGAAGTGGTCTGCGTGTTGAATGTACCGGAAAAGCCGATCGAGACAACGGCTCCGACATCGAGTGTCGGTCAGATGTTTCGCACGCTTTTTGCCAATGATCAGGCAATGACGGTTGTAGTATCGATCATTTTAGTTTATACATCGGTAAATATCTGTGGTAATCTGGTTCTTTATTTCTTCCAGTTTGATGTCGGAAACGAAGGTGCTTATTCGATCTTTGCGGCAGTTGCGTTTGCTGCACAGGTACTTGTGATGATGATCGTGCCGGCACTTCGAAAGAAATTTACGAAAGCACAGCTGTTTGTGTTCGGATTTATGATTCAAATTGCAGGATTTCTTGTGATCCTTCTTATGGCATTCGGCGGCATGTATACGCCGGAAAACTGGTACATTTTATGCCTCCCGGGCATGATGATCTATCTTGGATACGGAATGCTCAATGTAATTATGACGATTTTTTTATCCGACTCGGTGGATTACGGAGAAGTCAAAAATCATACGCGCGAGGAGTCGGTCATCTTCTCAATGCAGACATTTACAGTAAAGCTTGCGGCAGGACTTGCGGTATTTCTTGCCGGTATCGTGGTTGATCTGATTCATCTTGACACAAATGCTGCCGTGCAGGCAGAGAGCACATTGGTGCAGCTTCGCATGTGGATGACAATTCCGGCAATTTTGCTTTTGATCGTCGGAATTATCGTATTTAAGAAGTTCTACAAGCTGGATGATAAGAAAATGGAAGAAATCAAGAGACAACTTGAGGAGAGATAAATGATTCGCGTTTGGAATAAGACTTTTGTTTTAGAGACAGAGCATACAACATACTGTTTTCGGATTTTGGAGACAGGGCAGTTGGAACATTTGTATTATGGAAACAGAATACTGATCGAGGGAGAAGAAGATGTTCTCCCTCTTGTGGAAAAGCATGCATTTGCGCCGGGAAATACCATACTTTATGATAATGATCATCCGCAGTATTCGCTGGAAGATATGCGCCTTGAGGTGTCATCACTCGGAAAAGGCGATGTGCGTGAACCATTTGTGGAGATCGTGTATCCCAATGGTGCGGCTACGAGCGATTTTGTTTTTGACACTTACGAGATCAAGGATGAGAAACTGCCGCTTACAACACTTCCGAGTGCCTATGAAGAGGAGGATACTGCGAAGGAACTGATCATAACATTACGCGATCGAAATTACGACCTGACGCTGGAATTGCATTACGGCGTATTTGCATTGCGGGATGTGATCACACGCTCTGCAAAACTGGTTAACAATGGCAAGCAGCCGATTCAATTGAAACGACTGATGAGTCTGCAGCTCGATGAGATCGGTGAAGAATACATCTTTACGACCTTTGGCGGAAGCTGGGCGAACGAGATGCATCGCAACGATCATAAAGTTGCTATAGGGAAGATCGTGAACGCATCCGTTTGCGGCACGTCTTCAAGCCGCGCAAATCCGTTTGTTATGCTTGCCAAAGAAAACACAACGGAAGATGCAGGCTGCTGTATCGGCTTGAATCTGATCTACAGCGGAAATCACTACGAGTCCTGTGAATATACTGCTTTTGGCAAAATGCGTCTGTCCTGCGGTATCAATCCGAGTGGCTTTGGGTATCAGGTAGGCGAGAATGAAGCGTTTGAGGCACCGGAAGCGGTCATGACCTATTCGGATGGCGGCTACAACGGAATGAGCCAAAATATGCACACTTTTGTTCGGGAGTGTATTGTAAGAGGCAGGTGGAAGAAAAAAATGCGTCCGGTTCTTCTGAACAGTTGGGAAGCTGCATATTTTGATATTAACGAGCGCAAACTGTTAAAACTTGCAAAGGCAGCAAAAGAGGTCGGAGTCGAACTTTTTGTGATGGACGACGGCTGGTTTGGCGAACGAAACGATGATGAAACTTCGCTCGGGGACTGGTATGTCAATCCGAAGAAGCTTCCGGACGGTGTCAGCGGGCTGTGCAAAAAAGTAAATGATCTCGGACTTGATTTCGGTATCTGGGTGGAACCGGAGATGGTGAATGTTAAGAGCACATTGTATCGGGAACATCCAGAGTGGGCAATCGATATCCCGGGATGCAATCATGCCGAGGGGCGCAACCAGCGCATGCTCGATCTGGCGAATCCGGATGTTGTAGATTATATGATCGAAGAGATGAGCAATCTCTTTTCGAGTGCCAATATCGCTTATGTGAAGTGGGATATGAACCGTACGGTCTCGGATGTCTATTCGAAATATCTTCCGCCGGAGTGGCAGGGCGAGACGATGCACCGTTACCTGCTTGGTCTGTATCGCATGATGGATACGCTTACAAAGCGTTTTCCGGATATTCTGTTTGAAGGATGTGCGGCGGGAGGCAATCGGTTTGATCTTGGAATCTTATGCTTTTTCCCACAGATATGGGCGAGCGATAACACGGATGCGGTGAGCAGAGCCTATATACAGGAGGGGCTGAGCTACGGCTATCCAATGTCAACTGTTTCGGCTCATGTCTCAGCATGCCCGAATCATCAGACGCTCCGCGTTACACCACTGTCAACACGCTTTAACGTGGCGGCTTTTGGAATATGCGGTTACGAGTGTAATCTTGTGGATATGAGCAGGGCTGAAAGGAGCGAGATAAAGACACAGATAGATATTTACAAAAAATGGAGACACGCTATGCAGTTTGGCAGCTTCTATCGCCAGCGCACCGGTAATATTCATCAGTGGACAGTTGTGGATGAGGAGGCAGGCAGAGCGGCAGGGCTGATAATGCAGGAGCTTGTCCGTGCGAACACACAGAATGAAGAATACTATGCTGTGGGACTTGACCCTGAGGCTGTCTATAGCTTTTATAACAGACCGTTAAAGCATAATGTAAAAGAATTCGGAGATTTGATAAATACGGTCGCACCGATTCATATAAGACAGGGCTCACTTCTTCAT